>NZ_JBNNIW010000017.1:0-80053 GCF_050269715.1 Halomonas sp. NPDC076908
GACTATATCGTGGGTATCGGCAAGAACAGTCGGCTGCTCAAGGAAGTGGACGTGCCCATGATGCTGGTGCGCAAGACCCAATGGCAGGTGGGAGGCAAAGTAGCAGAGACGTTCCGCTTCCCGTATCAAGCACACTCCTGGAAGTACCCACGCTGGGTGGTGGCCCGTCTGGAAGAAAGCGAGTTGGGCTCCAACCCCCGGTTTATCATCAGCTCCCGTTACGACGACGGCTTCAAGCTTTACTACGAGCAGTACTGTGCTCGTGGCGACATGGAAAACCGAATCAAGGATCAACAACTGAGCCTGTTTGCTGACCGGACCTCCAGCACGCACTGGTGGGCCAACCAGTGGCGGCTGATCTTATCGGGCTTCGCCTATACGCTGTTCGAGCGCTTACGCACTTACCTGAAGAAGACCCCTTTTGAGCGCATGAGCCCAAGCAACCTACGGCTAAAGCTCATCAAGGTGGGCGCGGTCATCATCCGCAATACGCGGCGCATCCGTGTGTTGATGAGTGACAGTTACCCCTATAAAGCGGAACTATCCGATCTCGTCAGGCGGTTGGTGCCGAGCTGAATGCTCGGGCGCCCCCGGCCCGACGCAATGGGGGAAAGGGGGAAGTGTGTCTGAACGACGGGGAGTGGTTAAAAAGTAGGCAATTTAAGCCGTGCCAACAGTTTTTTAGTGGCATTCCGTCTTGGGTGCAGTACTTGCTGAGGTGCTATGAGAAATCCGGGCTAGGTGCAGTCTCCATAGCTGCGTCAGCCACCGCTTCGCAGTCCCCTCGAACCAATGGCTTAGCAGCAGTCCCAGCGCGACCGGTAATATATAGTAGCTAGCTGCTCGCAGCGTATCCCAGGCTAATGCATTGTCAGCGATCAGTTGGCGAACCGGTGCCTCTGCAAGCAGCATCATGCCAGACGCATAGGCAAACAGGGCTATGGCTCCAAACCCCTTACGTTCAGGGCCTATGAGAGCGAAGATAGTGGCTAGAATCGCGAGTACCAATACCAGTGCGCTTACGCCTAAATCTTGGGCAGAATCCTTGATAATTTGTTTGAGAACATCTATGCGCTCCATCACCTGAACTTCGCCCCATAAGCCGATGCTGGTGTAATAGGAGTAGAGGCGGAAGGTGAGGATTTGACCCGCAGCATTTTCAGGTAGATCAATCATGTGCCAGGGCCAGCCCGCAAAGTCTCCCCGGCCCTGCTCATCAAATTCCCCGTATTGATAAACCAGTTCATCGCCAAGGTAGGCTTGGCCAATGAGGTTCATGCTGGTTATGTAGAGAACAGGATCATTCCAATCGCCTTCAAGGAGCGTTGTTCTCAGCCAAAGATGCTGATGATTTTCGCGCCCAGGTGGGTTGGAAGGGGAGGCTGCGGTTTGCCAATCAATGGCGTCACTATGCAGCCATGCAGGTGTCCCATTAGTATTTCGTGGAGAGTCTCCCCAGCGATACTCCCAATGTTGTAGAGACTGAGGCGAAGTGTCCGCTATTAGAGCACCAGAATATGCCGCTAACATGGCAAGTGTTAGGCATAGTAAAAGGCTGTGGCGTATGGCGAACCCACGGGATGGCATGGTGAACGTCCTGATTTTTTGCAAACTTGCATTCCGCTGATCAATGCACCATCCGCAGACACATCAAGCGGTTGATGTTGCATGTTGCTCATGCCTCTGAGCAATGAATACCAGTTTAGCTAAAAACTTGGCTTAGGCGCTGATGTTTTCTTCAACGCTAGTTAAAGCATAAATAATAAAAAAGCCGAGCCATTAATGGCCCGGCTTGATGATACTTAAAGTGCAAATTGATTAAATCTTAGTGACCGCTGGCCGCACCACCTACAATCCCGCTACGAAAATCGTTGTCACTGGTACGGTTTTTAAGATGATTTGCCACGGTATCTTCAGGCGAGCCTGCCATTTCTCGGAACATGCCCATCGAGCCAAGTAGTGCCGAAGATTCGTAAGGTACGAACACGCGCTCACCTTTTTTGGCCATATTAGGTAGCACCTTGATATAGCTCTGACCCAGCAGATAGCCGACAACGGTACGTTTATTCTCTTCACTATCACCAATGGCATTGAGTACTAGCTTAATTGACTCCTGCTCACCTTGAGCGCGCAGAATCGCTGACTCTTTATCACCTTGAGCATTAAGGATCGAGGATTCACGCTGACCTTGGGCCATGGCAATCGCTGCTGATTTTTCACCTTCCGCTTCGGTGACGGTGGCACGCCGCTTACGCTCAGCGGCCATTTGCAGGCGCATGGCGGTTTCCACTTCTTCCGGCATGGCGATATCTTGCACTTCGACCCGTGAGATTTTGACTCCCCACTTAGAAGCTGGCTCTTCCATGGCGGCTTGAATCTCGTTGTTTACTTCTGCACGGGACTCAAACAGTTTATCCAGTTCCATTTTGCCGACGACGGAACGCAGCGTGGTTTTGGCCAATACTTCTACCGCCTGGCTCATATTTTCCACTTCATAAACAGCACGTTTTGGATCAATGATCTGATAGTAGAGCGCACCGTTGATACGCACCGTGACGTTATCTGTGGTGACGACCGGCTGGCCAGGGAAATCCATTACCGTTTCACGACGGTCAATGCGGGTTTCATCTGTGGTAATAGCGGTGTAGTCCTCACCCATTTTGCGATAGCGCAGCATGGTGATAGCACGTGGTTGTTCGATGAAGGGAATAATGATGTTAATACCGCTCTCAAGCACGCGGTGGAACGAACCTAAGCGTTCAACCACCATCACTTCAGATTGGCGAATAATGATCAAACCTTTAGAAATGATCACTACCGCGATCAAAACAATAATAAGGCTTATTAGTAAACCTGGGCTAATAGGTAAATCCATCGTTAAGGCTCCTTGCGTGGGGAATTGTCATCTTGAGGGGCGATATCTGCGGGCTGATGTAGTGTGACCAGCGCAGTGGTGCCTTCAAAGCGTCTGAACACGACCGGTGTACCATTGGGTAACTCCGTTTCACCGCTTTCAAGTACGCGTAAACGGTAGAAATCGCCGTTTACCTTAATGCCGGTGGCATCATCGAAGTCGCGTCGTTGTGTGATGTAGTGATTGCCTTTCTCTACGCCAGTGCCTGTCGTTCCATAGGCGACGCCACGTGGCGAAAAGCGCGGACGAATGACCATGACGCATATCGGTACCAGCAAGCCGGTAAAAATAGCCATGCTGATTAACTGCCAGGGCAGCGTTAATCCCAACGCAGTCACGGCGGCTGTGAGGGCTGCGGCAATACCCAGTGCCAGTAGCACCATGGCACCCGATGTTAATTCACCCAAGCTAAGCAGTAGCGCCAGCACTAGCCATGTATAGGCGGGATTCCAATCCATAAACACTCCTAAAACCAATTAATGGCATACCCCTAGGGTAACTCATTAACGGCCTCTTGACCTGCAGGCAGCCCACAGGTTCTAGACTTAATGTGTAACTTTTTATTCATAGGAGAGTGGTTATGTGGTTATCAAAACAAGTGTCTGGCATCAATGAGCGTTTCTCAAGAACGTGCAAGCGGTTTACGTCGGGTGCGCCATTTATAGTGGCAGGATTGCTGATAGCTCCCTTCAGCTATGCCCACCACCATGAGGCTGAGGAGCAGCACGAGGGGCATAACCATCATGAGGAAGCAAGTCAACAGCATGCAAATGACCCCGCAGTAGCCGCTTATCAAGCAGCCAACGATAAAATGCATGAAGACATGGCAATGTCGTTTACTGGCAACCCCGATGTAGATTTCGCAAAAGGCATGATTCCTCATCATGAAGGCGCTATTGCCATGGCTGAAATAGTGCTGCAATACGGGGAAGATGAAAAAATTCGCCAACTAGCGGAAGAAATCATTGCCGCCCAAGAGAGTGAAATCGCTTTCTTAAAGGAGTGGTTGGATGAAAAAAGGCATTAAGCCGTTTTTTGGATAGAGCTCTATGCCAGTAACACTCACGACAGTGCTATTCTGCCTGCCTAAACGATGAGGATATAAAGGGGAAGCGGGTGACGGGCGTGATTTATTGGCTGGATATGGCGGGCGTAATGGTATTTGCGCTATCAGGCGTTATCTTGGCGTGTCGGTCACGAATGGACCCGATAGGTATGCTGGTGTTGGCAGCGGTAACGGGTATTGGTGGTGGAACATTGCGCGACCTGGTGCTGGGAGTGCGCCCGGTATTTTGGGTGACCGACCCAACTTACTTGTGGGTCATTATGGCGACAGTAGGGGTGTCGTTGGTAGGGTTTCACTACATTCACCGCCTCTCGCGCGGTTTTTTACCTGTTGCTGATGCCTTTGGTTTAGCGCTATTTACCGTGATTGGCACGCATAAAGCTTTAATGTTAGGTACATCGGGTGTAGTGGCCGTGCTGATGGGCATGATGACCGGTGTGGCAGGCGGCATGATCCGTGATGTGCTCGCCCAGCGGGTGCCGATGGTGCTCCGTGAGGAGGTTTACGCCACAGCCGCCATCGCGGGCGGCACGGTTTACGTACTGCTACATAGTCTAGGTGCACCCCTTATGCTAGCGATTGGTGCGGCGTTATTAGTCACTCTGTCTCTACGCTTAGCGGCCATTCATTGGCATTTAGCGTTGCCGGTATTTGCCTGGGTAACGCTGCCCCCGAAACCAACTGATGATGCTGCCACACCGCTCTCCACACCTCAAAAAGCCAAAGAGCGGGTGAGGATGATTCGCCGTGAGCGAAATAAGCGCTAGGCCATCATTACATGTTGTTAGCTTCTCGCCAGCGGTCAAACCAGCGTCTCGGTTGAATAACCCGTAGGGTGGGGTCGCTGTCGTTAAGCTCTACCGCTACTCCAACTGCGCCGAGGCGTGCATAAAGCGCGCCGTTTGCGCTGCCGTCAGCCAGAGTGACATCTGAAAGCAGCAGCAAAGGCCCGCCGGTTAAGGTTAGATCGTGCAAGCCTATTTGGTTACCGTTGACCAGTAACCGGGCAGTGCCACGTATGTTGTGCACGTTTAACAGGCGCCCAAGCCAGTCGCTATCCCGCGCGCGGGCGAGAAATAGCCGAGCAAGCAGGCCGGTATCGCGCATTTCAAGACGAAGTTGGCTTGCTAAGCGGGGAGGGTCTGCCCAGTCCAACTGCGCATCAAGCATGGAGAGCTGTACCCACCACCCCGTGTCTGCTGTGCTGTTGTTACTCAATCGAGCGATGTTTTCCAAGCGGAGAAAGGAGTCATCGGCAGTAAAGCGGCGTGTTTCGAGGTCGCCATCGGTCAAGTGTAAATAGAGCTGTAAATCGCCGCGCAGCCGCTGTTCCAGCAACGCCAAATCTGCACCAAAGGCCCGCAGTGTGATTTCACCTTGGGCGTTTAAACCTTCCAGCAACCACTCACTCTCCAGGCTAGCTTGCCCACCTAATAGCGTAATACCTGCACCTGCCGGCAAATAACGGTTGTAGCGAGTGAAATCGGGCACATCGGTAATCGGCATCGCAATGCGGGTGGTGAAGTGCTCGGGTCGGGGAGATTCAAGCACCTCGCTAAAGCGCTCAGTTTGCGTGGTGAGAGCAAAGTGACGCCCTTCCAGGTGGGGGCTGTCATCCTCTTGGCGGCCTAGCGTAAAGCGCGGAATGCCGAGTGATAGTTGGGCATGTTCGGTGCTATCCAATTGGGCAGTGAGCTCACCTCGGCCAGTGGCAAGGTAGTCTAAAAAAGTCACTTCAAGCTGATCAGCATTAATACGCAGCCGTGTCGGGGCTAATAAATCGTCATCTCGAAAAGCGCCCTGAGCAAATAGCTGCCCCTCGCCCGTGATAGTCAAACCATGGGCGTCAGGTAAAAAAGCGTTTAAAAAGCCAAGCTGCTGCACAGTTCCTTCAAGTGCGAATTGACCACTTGGAACATTGTCACGCCTTTGAAAACGGCCGTCGGTTAAGATCAGTATGCTTTCTAGTTGCTCAGTTGGTTGGTCAATATCGGCTACTTGCCAGCTTAATCGTGTGCCGCTGATATTCAGCGCTGAGCCGTCTAGCGTTGCCTGACGTAGCGGCAGGGAAAGCTGCATATTGCTGGTTAAGGTTCTGGCGTTTTCGCCCTGTTGCCAGCGTGTGGTGAGCCCTTCGCCGGCTAAATATGCCTCGCCACTTAACTGATCTGACGCCATAACAAGGTATCCGTGACTGGCTGCTTGTCCGCTAAGCACTTGAATCGGGGCGGGGTCAGGCAGTAGGGCGCCCAGGTAGCTTTGTAGCACGCTGATATCAGGCAGGCGTGCGTCTTGCCAGCTTAACGTCGCGGATGCTTCTTCACGCGCTTTTTCTGGATCAATGGGACTGGTGGCGATTACCTCAATATCAGCATCTTCAAGCAATAAACGGTCATGGTGGTGCAGTGTGGCCTCGGTAAAATTAAGCGCCGCCTCAATAATCTCTTGTGGCGCAAGCGTGGCAATAAGTGAGCCGTTACCCTGAACGACGAAGCCGAGCGTATCCGCCATCAGCGCATTCGCCTGAATAGTTAGCTTGCCATCATAAGGGCGCGACTCGCGAATACTCGCTTGAGCGTCGATTTGGCCATGACCAGAAAGGTGAATGCCCTGGCCTTCAAAGCTAGCCTCAAGGTAGCGGTCAAGCATATCCAAACGTGTGATATCGCCTTGTAAAGAGAGCGTAGCTGCCGTGGGAAGATCAAGTTGATCCAAGCGCTGATTGGGTATCTGTGTGGCAAGGTGTAGCTCAGCGTGATCTGCATAGGGGTGTGAATCGGCCAGCTCAACATCAGTAAGCTGCGTCGAAAAATGCAGTTGGTCGTTCTCAACCGCCAAGCGAACCTGGCCTTTGCCGGTAGCGGTATGACGTGGTGGTTGGCTATCAGCAATTAGCCAACGTGGCGAGTCGCTGGGTGTGCGTAGGCGCTGTTCATCCACTGCTAAGCGCAGCACAGGGGCGTCCAGCGTTAATACAC
Source organism: Halomonas sp. NPDC076908 (assembly GCF_050269715.1). Lineage (NCBI taxonomy): Bacteria > Pseudomonadati > Pseudomonadota > Gammaproteobacteria > Oceanospirillales > Halomonadaceae > Halomonas > Halomonas sp. NPDC076908. The sequence continues at coordinate 6,959 of NZ_JBNNIW010000017.1, forward strand.
TAGCAGGCTGTAACTCCCCGGCTTTTAGCTCGAGTGCGCCCATTAGCACTCCGCGTCCATCAAGGGTTAGCCAAGGCAGGGTATCTAGATAGGGCATAAAGACATCCCAGGCATCCGCGTGGGCATCAATCTGGAGCTGGGTGGAAAGCGCCGCTAATAAATCTGGATTCAGTTCTCCGCTGGTATTATCAACGGGATTAATGGTGCTGAGTGTTGCATCAGCGTTGAGATTGATATCGCGCACTAAGATTACTTGATCACTCAGACGAACTAAACGACCATTAGTAATGGCGAGTGAGAAATGAGGAATTGCTAGGGTATCGCGACTCAACGTGGTATTCACTACGTGTAGCTGGCCTGCGGCTTCTAAGGCGATATCACCAACGGTTAAGCGACGGATTCCTTCAGTATCCAGTGTTTTGATATGCAGCTCTCCGCGCAGTAAGCCCAGCAACGAGAGCGAAAGGGTGGCGCGTTCGGCCTCCACTGAGATGGGAAGTGCTTGATCTTCACGGGCTAAATAGAGCCCCTCTACCTCCCATCTCCCTGGGTGGCGACTGACGCCTTGATCCCAGCGAATTTCAATGCCATCGAACTGGGAAATGCGCGCAGGTAGCCACTGACTATTAAGTAGCCAATAGCTGCCAGCCATCCAAATAAGGATGATAAACAGTAGGCCAATCAACACCTTAAGAAGTAGGCGAGGTAGGCGTTTTTTACGAGTGTTCGCGTCGGACATAGTGGCTTCCCTAGCAGATAACTCCTGTTGGGGCGTGTTTTATGGCATTATGCGTGACGTTGGGCAGTGACGGGTTTTCGATTTCAACGCTAGGCAGGCAACAAAAGCCATGTTCAAGGATTTTTACACGCAGCGCGGAGAGTATGTCGTAATCTCTGCAGAGCAGGCCAGCCGTTTCGCCAAAGGCGTGGCTGGTGATTACAACCCTATTCATAATCCGGATGCACGCCGCTTTTGTGTTCCCGGCGATCTACTCTTTGCACTGGTACTCGCAAAATTTGGGTTATCGCGGCAAATGGAGTTTCGCTTCACCAACATGGTGAGCGCAGACACGCCGCTTAAGTTTAGCGAAGCAGATAACGGCTCGATTCACATCTTTGATGAGAGTGGCAAATGCTACTTACAGGTCGTACGTAGTGGCGACATTACCCACGATACTGTCGCAGTGGAAGCGTTTGCGCGCTGTTATGTTGCCTTTTCAGGCAAAAATTTTCCTCACTACCTAAAGCCGCTAATGGAGCAGCATGGGGTAATGTTTAACCCTAAACGCCCCCTGGTGATCTACGATAGTATGGGGTTTTCACTCGAGCGGTTAGATGGCTTTTCACCTGGTTTGACGCTGAACCAGTCGTCGCTAGATGTTCAGGGTAAGCGCGCCGATGCGCTACTTGATTTCTCAATTGAATCCGCCGGCGACGCGGTGGGAGTAGGCTCCAAGAAACTTGTGGTGAGTGGTTTGTGTCGCTATGACGCCGACGAAATGGCCGCTATTGTTGAAGAGTTTTACCGCTTAAAGGCCGCTTATGAGACGGCTTCAGCGTAGGTCACACCCTTGGCAATGACTGCTTAGCTTCACCGTGAGGCTAAGCAGTCCACTTCCCTGTTTGACTAGGCTTTGACCGTTAATCCTACTGTCGTAATACGCCCGCCGAGTGTTTCCAGCACTGCCAGCGTGATCCCCTCAAGATGTATTGAGGCACCCACATCGGGTTGGTGGAGCAACGTATTGCGCAGTAACGAATCCAACGTCATTTGCCCATCTTCTTGTGTGATAAATAAACCATAAGAGTGGCGTAAATCTTCAACCTTGGTGCTGCCTTTTAACTTAAGTTCTTGGTCGGGAAGTTCTTCGCTAACGACGCCGATGGCATCTGAAAAGACGCAGTCTATAAAGGGGCGCGTCTCGGGGCGCAGTACCACAAATAGATGATCACCGGCCATGAGCTTTGTTGAGCCGCGCGGTGGTATTACATCTTTACCTCGGGTAATCATAGCGACCACGGTGGTGTCTGGCAGGGCCATTTGCGAAAGTCGACGACCTGCCGCTCGCGGGTGATCACTCAAGGTGTACTCGACAATATCGGCATCTACGTCTTCCAGGGCGGTAATTTCAAGGCTCGCCGCAGGTACCGCCGGTGGTTTTTCAGTTAAGCCCAGTTTACGCGCCACAATCGGCAGCGTCGTTCCCTGGATGGTCGCCGAGATCAGCACGACGAAAAACACCACGTTAAAGATTAGCTCAGCCCCTTCCAGGCCAAACATTAACGGGAAAATGGCTAAGATAATCGGCACCGAGCCACGTAACCCGACCCAGGCGACCAAGCTGGTTTCACGAGCATTAAAACCGAACAGTTTCATAATCGGTATAACGGCAATTGGGCGGGCCACCAAAATAAGCACCGCGGCAATCAGTAGCCCTTCCAGCCACACATCCAGCAGTGAAAGCGGGTTAATCAATAAGCCTAGCACCACAAACATGACGATCTGGCTTAACCAGGCGAGCCCATCATGGAAAAGAAATGTGCTGCGCTGAAAAGCAATGCGGTGGTTGCCTATGAAGACACCCGTTAGAAAAATAGCCAGGAAACCACTACCGCCGACGTTGGCAGAGATACCGAAGGAAAGAAAGCCACATGCCGCCACCATAACGGGATAGAGTCCTGAGGCGACAAGGTGGATACGGTTAATCATTTTAACCGACGCCCAACCTACTCCAAGTCCGACTAAAGCCCCTACCCCCATTTGCACCACAAACAGCTTAAGTAGCCCCACGCCTGGCTCCATATTATTAACCAGCACTTCCAGCAAGCCTACGGTTAAGAAAATGGCCATTGGATCGTTTGAGGCGCTTTCAATCTCCAGCGTCGATTTCAGTTTTTTATTAATATGGATGCCAGCATTACGCAGTAGTGAAAAGACTGCTGCGGCGTCGGTCGAGCCGACGATAGCGCCTAGCAAAAATCCATCTAAAAGCGGCAGACCTAAAATATAGGCAGCGGCTAAGCCGGTAATTAAAGCGGTAATTAATACCCCAAACGTGGCAAGTAACGAGGCAGGCTTCCATACTTTTTTAATTGATGCAGTGGGCGTTTGAAGCCCACCATCAAAGAGAATGATAGCCAACGCCAGTGTACCTAAGGCATGGGCGCCAACGGGATTGTCGAAGGCGATACCGCCAACACCGCTTTCGCCAGCCAGCATGCCTATCACCAAAAACAGCACTAACACAGGTAAGCCCAAACGAGCGGATAGCTTGCTCGATACAATGCCTACCAATATCAAAATAGCGGCAAGTAAAATGAGATGATCAACGGGAAACATAAAGTGAGAACCCTTTTAAACGGAACTTTCAACACGCGCAGATAAACAGCCTGCGCCATGCTAATAACAGTCAAATAATGGTTAACTAACTTGCAGCGAAATTAGGAGGAGCTCGGTTTGGGGGGAGAACAGCATGGCAAGAGCAGGCGTCGTTGGAGACGATGCCATTTACAACCGATTTGTAAGTAAGTACTGAGGCTAGCGTTAATGTAGCACTAGGCAGCCCTATATCATTGCTAGAAAGTTCAAGTGCTTTTAAAAGCTCGTCCGCCGTCTGACGCTTAAGCGTTTCATTTCTGATCCGCAGTTTCGCGGGAAGCGGGGCGATGCTGTACTGAGTTGAATGGCTATGGACGCTTTCATCGGCTTGATGCAGCGACGCAAAATGGGGTTTGTGAAATTGTTCAACAGCACCCAAGAGTAGGATAAAAAGACAGCCTAGGAGTAGACGCTGGGAAGCCCATTGAGGAGTATATCTAGCGTTTCTAAACCTCCTCCCATGCCACATCATATCTTCCTTGAGTAAACGGTTGCTGTGCTTTTATACCTTAGCTGAGAGCAGTTTGCATTAGCTTGCCAGTGGCATTACGTCAACTTCTACTTCCAGTCGGTGTTCGCCGCCACCATTCATCACGCCTTTTAGCGGTGCCACATCGGCGTAGTCACGCCCCCAGGCGAGTACCGGATGCTGCTCTCCTGCTACGGTACCGTTAGTCGGGTCGAGCGCCAGCCAACCCCATTCAGGCACCCAGGTCGCTAACCACGCATGGGAGGCATCGGCGCCAATCAGGCGCGGTTGTCCTGGTGGCGGCTGGGTCTCCAAATAGCCACTGACATAGCGGGCAGCGAGCCCTACCGAGCGCAGTGCGCCAATCGCTAAGTGGGCAAAGTCCTGGCATACGCCACGGCGGTTGGCGAGCACATCGCTTAATGGGGTGGCGAGCGTGGTAAAGCTGGGGTCATACTCAAACGTTTTGTAAATCAGCTCATTCAGCGCCAATGCAGCCTCGACTATTGGCCTTCCTGGCGTAAAGCAACTGCGCGCGAAGGCGGCTAACTCATCATTACGGCGAATAAACGGAGAATCCAAGCGGTATAGCTGAACGTCAAAGCTATTATCCTGACTGAGCTTTTGGGCAACGCTCTCCCACGTTGGCGAGCTGCTTGGCAGGGCGGCTAACGGTTGCGTGTTCAGCGGCGTAACCACCGTCACATCAAGCGTTTGATGTACTTCTTCCATAGCAAAGTAGAGGACCCTGTTGCCGAATACGTCGCGGCGCTCCATTTGCACTTGGGGAGCAGGCGTGATCAGTAGCTCAGAAGCGCCACACTGCTGGTGTGGTGTTTTACGGGGAAGCACACGTGCTTCGCTATGGCACAGCGTCACTGGAGCGCTGTAGTGGTAGCGGGTGGTATGCCGCAGCGTATAGTTCATGCATCGGGCTCCATACTAACTAGCTGGCGTGGCCGCTCTACGTGACTGAAATGACTTTGACTAATCGCTTCAGAAAGCGCGCTCAATGGCTCAATGAGCGCGTCTAGCAATTGCTCTAAGGCGTCTTGCGCCGCTGGCGTATCGGCTAAGTGGCTCAAGCGATCAATGTCGGCAAGGTGTAGTGCAGCGTTGGCTTGAATGAGCAGCCTTCGCTCAGCGTTTCGGTAGGGCGATGAACTTCCCGGCAGGCGATCCATCTGCCGCTCGATACGTTTTAGCATATAGCCCACCGACCGTGGATTCGTCTCATCAAACAGCAGCAGATCCAAAATCGCCGCAGGATGAAGTTCGCTGCGGTAACGCCGCCGATAGGCAGTGAAGTTGTCGGTGGTAGCAAGTACCACTTCCCATAGCGCCAGCCCCGGAGTATGAGGTGCATTGAGGATCAGTTTTAGCAGCGAAAGTAGTCCTAATACGCGGTCTAAAAAGCGGCCAATATCCATAAACCGCCAGCCAAAGTGGTGGGGCATGGTTTCATTACACAGACCAAAGAAGGCGGCTAACTGGGCAGAAAGACCCTCGCAGGCACGTCTAGCAGCACTGGCCCCTAGACTTGGGTTAAAGGTAGCTATGCGCTGATGTAGCTGATGCACCACGCGCCAGGAGTCGTCGCCCAAATGGTCACGTACACTGCGGGCATTGCGCATTAACTGAGAAAACAGCGGCTGCAACGCCTGTGGGTCTACATCATCAAACTGGGCCAGCAAGGCGGTACGCTTTAGTTCAAAGCCAATTAGCGGTGCTTGTAGACGGTGTTCGTCATCTTCGTTCAGCGTGGTGATATCCAGTGCCAGCAGGAGCTCATCCAGCAGTTGATCGGCGATCTCATCTTGATCGTACTCCATCAACCGGTGAAGCGCTTCACGCAGTAGGCGTGCCCGGGTGTCTAGCCGCTCGCCATAGCGACCTAACCAAAACAGGCCTTCGGCCACTCGGCTGGGTAAGTCAGTACCATCACGGGTGGCGACCACCGGCCCACGCGCTTGGCGTAGCTGGCTGACATGAGGCTGAGGCGTTGCTGCCGTTACCCATACATCCTTAACTATCGTGCTACTCATTGAGGGGGAACCCGGTTCGCCTACCCAGGCTAAACCACCAGGCATTACCTGATACTCGCCTGCTAAATTGGCCTTAGTCGATGCACTCACCGGCGTTCGAGTAATAAAACAGCGCAAATTAATCGTCGAAGGTTCTAGCCGCTGCAGGTAGCTGTCAAAAACAGGCGCAGTGGCAGACTGAGTGTTGGCGTCTGCATTGGCGAGCAGTAATGGTTCGCCCAGTAAATGCTCACACAGTGCAGGCAGGTAGTCGGCCAGCGCTGGCGATTCCAAAACACCGACACCCAACGCATTGGATAATGCAACACCGCCCGCGCGCATCGCTTGCAATAGCCCGGGCACCCCTAACTGCGAATCGCCACGTAACTCCAGCGGGTCACAGTAAGCGTCGTCGCAGTGGCGAAGTATCACATCCACCGGCTGTAAGCCGCCTAAGGTGCGCAACCATACTTGCGTATCGCGAATGACTAGGTCTTGCCCTTCCACTAGCGCAATATTGAGATAGTTGGCCAAATAAGCGTGCTCAAAATAGCGTGGGCTTGCGGGGCCAGGCGTCAATAAGATAAGCGTCGGGTTATCGCGGTGCTGGTAGGCCATGGCGATGAGCGTACGGTGGTGCAGGTCAAGAAATCCGGCTAACCGCTTGAGGGGCGCATTACGGTACATATCCGGCAGCGCGCGGGCCATCAAAATACGGTTTTCAAGTGCAAAACCGGTGCCTGAGGGGGCCTGCAGCCGGTCAGCCATGACTCGCCAATTGCCTTGCGTATCTTGAATGACATCCACACCATGAAAGTTGATGGGTGCGCGCTCACTGGGCAACGAGTGGTGGCAGGGCAGTAAAAAGTGCGGTGAGGCAAGCAGCTCCTGAGTGGGCAATAAGCCAGCGTCAAAGAGTGTTCTTGCCCCATAAATATCATCATAAAGAGCAGTCAGCAGACGGCTACGTTGGGTAAGCCCCGCTTCCAGCACTTGCCACTGCGCTTCTTCAATTACCCAGGGTAGTGGGTCGAGCCGCCACGAACGTCCCTGGGTTTCATCGTGCATATTAAAAATTACGCCGTTTTCAGCTAATAGGCGTTGGATCTCTTCATGCTGCTGGTAGCGGCCTTCCGGGCCAAGTCCTTCCAACGAGCCCAATAAGCTTTGCCAACCAGGGCGTAGCTGGCCTTGGCCATCGAGCATGGCGTCAAACGTGCCGGGCTGTCCCTTGCCTAGCTGATTCAAGTAATCCTCAACGAGCCCTTGAGTTACGGGCGCGAGAAGCGAGGGAGAGACAGGGGCCGTCATTATCCTTGTAATCCTGAGAAGTAGGGGGCGGATTATCCTGCACTGGCTGCTAAGAGAAAAGCATTAGCGTTGTTAAAAATCTTTAACTAGGCGACCAGCGCAGATCGAGCGTTAGCGGCAGTTCCAGGCTGGGTGTTTCCACCTTGGGTACTTGGTGACCATGGCGATGGCCGCTATCACTAAAGCGGCCTAATCGACGGGCTTCAGCCTCAAACGCATTGACAGGGAAGGTGTCGAAGTTACGCCCTGTCGGATGTACCACATAATAGGTGCAGCCTGCTACCGAGCGCTGATTCCAAGTGTCGATCACATCAAACACCAGCGGTGCGTGAATCGGAATCTGCGGGTGCAGCGCCGAGGGCGGCTGCCAAGCACGATAGCGCACGCCCGCGACGGCTTCGCCATTTCTGCCGGTGGCCGAAAGAGGAACACGACGCCCATTGCAGGTAACCACATAACGGTCACCGCTCATGCCGCTCACTTTAACTTCGAGGCGCTCAACCGATGAGTCAACGTAGCGGGCAGTGCCGCCCGCCGAGGCTTCTTCGCCAAGCACATGCCAGGGCTCGATGGCTTGACGCAGTTCGATATCCAGCATGGGAGTATGTAAGCGGCCATGTAGCGGAAAACGGAACTCTAGGAACGGGGCAAACCACTCCAGATCAAAATCAAATCCGTGTTGACGCAAGTCCCCTAATACATCGTCAAGGTCACTCCATAGGTAGTGGGGGAGCATCCAGCGATCTTGTAATGCACTGCCCCAACGTACTGGCTTGGCCCGGTAGGGGGTTTTCCAGCAGCGTGCTACGAGGGCGCGGATCAGCAACATCTGCATTAAGCCCATGCGGGCATGGGGCGGCATCTCGAAGCCGCGTAGTTCCAGTAGGCCTAAGCGACCACTATCGCTATCTGGCGAATAGAGCTTATCAATACAGAATTCGGCTCGATGTGTGTTGCCGGTTAAGTCAGTCAGCAGGTGGCGCAATAAACGATCTACCAGCCAAGGCTGCACAACCTCGCCTTCGGGCATTTGCTGCAGGGCGATTTCCAATTCGTATAGCGCTTCATGGCGGGCTTCATCCACCCGCGGCGCTTGACTGGTCGGGCCAATAAACAAACCTGAAAAAAGGTAAGAGAGGCTTGGGTGATGCTGCCAGAAGGTGACGAGGCTGGCCAGCAAATCGGGTCGGCGTAAAAACGGCGAATCTTCCGGGGTAATCCCGCCCAGGGTCACATGGTTACCGCCACCGGTACCGGTGTGGCGCCCATCCAGCATAAATTTCTCGGTACCTAAGCGAGTTTCCCGCGCCTCAGCATAGAGGCGTTCAGTTTGTGCCACTAAGGTTTGCCAACTGGCGGCGGGCATAATGTTGACTTCGATCACGCCTGGGTCGGGGGTGATCATAAAGTTTTCTAGGCGCGGGTCCCGGGGTGGAGAGTAGCCCTCGACCATCACAGGGCATGCAAGCTCTTTAGCACACTCTTCAACGGTGCTGAGCAAATCAAGATAATGCTCTAGGTTAGTGAGCGGGGGCAGGAAAATATGCAGGCGGCCATCACGCGGCTCAACACACAAGCTGGTGTGAATAATGCCACTTTCTCTGTCGGCATCTGCCCGCGGCTGCTGTTGAACGGATTCGCCTTCAGGATGTGATGGGCTTGGGTGGCTAGAGCGACCTAGGCGTTCAGCATCGCTGATATGCAGCTGTTCAGCGTTACGACGGGCCACTTCGCCGTGAATATCACCGAGCTCCGGGCGTGGAGCAAACAGCGATTCTGGCTGAGCTTGCTCTTCAGGGGCTGCCCAAGGCAGTGCCGAAAGCGGTAAACGCAGGCCCATAGGTGAGTCGCCGGGTACCAGGAAAAGGTGGTCACGCTTGAGCGGCCAGCGGCCACTCTCCCAGCGGTGAGCTTGGCTGATGGAGTGGCGCAGGGGTAAGGCATAGCCTACAACCTCGTCTAAACCTTGCTCCAATAGCCGCGCTAAACGGTGGCGTTCAGCATCATCTTTGAGATTGGTTTTGCGCGGGTCAACCTGAACGGGCAGCGACTGCTCTTTCCAAAGGTAGTAGTAAGCGTCTTCATAGGCTGGAATCCAGTAGCGCTCGGCCACGCCTAAGCGCTCACTGAGTGCCTTGAGAAAGCGTTGAGCCATCGCATCGTCAGCGTTGACCTCAGGGGCGCCTTCCAGGCAGGCCAGCCATTTTGGGTCGCGCCAAAGTGGTACGCCATCTTTACGCCAGTAGCAGGCCAGCGCCCAACGCGGCAACGGTTCGCCGGGATACCACTTGCCTTGCTGTTGCTGAATGGCACTACCAGGCGCATAGGCGGCTCGCAGGCGCGTTAGCAGTGCCTCCGCACGCTCTCGCTTGTGATCGCCCAAGGCTTCGGTATTCCACTGTGGGCTCTCCATATCGTCGATCGATACAAACGTGGGCTCCCCGCCCATGGTGAGGCGTACATCTTCCTGGAGCAGTTCGGCATCCACCTCGTCGCCGAGGGCGCAGATACGCTGCCACTGCTCATCGCTGTAGGGCTTGGTAACGCGCGGGTCTTCGTGGATACGCTCCACTTGCATGGTCACATCGAAAGTAACTTCGCACTTATCCGAAAATCCGGTGATGGCCGCCGCACTGCCGGTGGTGGGTGTTGCGGCGAGCGGTATATGGCCTTCACCTGCAAACAGGCCTGATGTGGGGTCCAGCCCCACCCAGCCTGCGCCGGGTAGGAATACCTCGGTCCAGGCGTGTAGGTCAGTAAAATCCACCTCGCTGCCGCTGGGGCCATCCAGCGCTTTGACATCCGACTTGAGCTGAATGAGATAGCCCGAGACAAAGCGTGCGGCTAGACCAAGGTGGCGGAAAATTTGCACTAACAACCAAGCGCTGTCGCGACACGAACCGCTGGCTAGCGTTAACGTTTCTTCGCAGCTCTGCACGCCGGGCTCTAGGCGTACAAGATAGCCAATATCGTTCTGCAAGCGCTGGTTTAGCGCGACCAAAAAATCGACCGTGGTAGTGGGTTCCCGAGGAACGGCTTTAAGCCACTCCATTAGCTGCGGCCCAGATTCAGTAATCTCTAAATACGGGCTTAATTCTTGGCGTAACGCATCTGGGTAGGTAAAAGGAATTTTCTGTGCAATGTCATCCAAGAAGAAATCAAAGGGGTTAATGACGGTCATTGGGGCAATTAGCTCGACCGCAATCGTCAGCTCTTTACGCGGTTCGGGGAAAACCACCCGTGCGTTGAAGTTGCCGAAAGGATCCTGTTGCCAGTTCAAAAAGTGGTCATCACCGGAGACTTTGAGCGAGTACGCCTCAATGTGGGTACGGCAGTGGGGCGCCGGACGCAGCCGAATAACGTGGGGCGAAAGACGCACTGGGCGGTCAAAGTGGTAAGTCGTACGATGATACAAGGCAACGCGAATGGTCATGGGCCACCCTCAAAAGAGCCATTATCAACCGGAAAGTCGGTTGAGCTAAGGAATAACTAAATATTTGGCAAGTATCGTTCCACTTTTACTTTTTTGCAGCCGGTATATTAATTAAGCCGTTTAAGTAAAGTGGAAAAGAGTCTATGCACCAAAGTGAGGCTGTTTTAATGCACTAAAATGAAGCAATTAACCAAATGTTTTCAGTCAAACTTCCTGTCAAGTAGCGTTTGAGTAAGCAAACGTTGAAATATCGCAAAAGATGGTACGTATATTGCTCTTAAATGTTTGATTGTTTTGCGCGCGGCAGGCCTACACTGAGCATTAAGGAAGTTGCCGCTTCCACCCCAGCGCCAGGAGAGCGCCCATGAGCCAAGTGAATTGGAATAACTATGCGTGTCGTGACTATTACGATGAGCTGATGGCTGCACCCGGTCAGCCACGCGAGTCAGCGGGTGAATTGTGCAACATGTTGGCAAAGTTTAGCGCAGAAGAGTTAGCCGAGCGGAAAACCGCCGCAGAGATTGCTATACGTACCATGGGAATTACCTTCACAGTTTATTCGGAAGGCGCAATGATCGACCGCGCCTGGCCCTTTGATATCGTGCCGCGCATCATCCCCGCCAGTGAATGGCGTAAAACAGAGGCGGGTCTCAAGCAGCGCGTTCAAGCACTTAATTTATTTATTGATGACCTTTACCACGACCAAAAAGTTATTAAGGACAAGGTATTGCCCGCTGAAGTGCTGGCACAGTCGGTTAATTTTCGTCCTCAGTGTGTTGGCATTAACCCGCCCCATGGCGTTTGGGCTCATGTTTGTGGCTCCGACTTAGTGCGCGGTGGCGATGGTACCCTGTATGTGCTGGAAGATAATCTGCGCATTCCTTCCGGCGTCTCCTACATGCTGGAAAATCGCAACGTCACAAAGCGCGTTCTGCCGGAGCTGTTTGCCTCAGGCAAAATCCTGCCGGTCGATGACTATGTGGCCAATCTTTACGACATGCTGGCTGCGATGTCGCCACGCCCTGGGGATGACCCGCAGGTGGTGGTGCTAACCCCTGGTATTTATAACTCCGCCTACTTTGAACACGCCTATCTTGCTCAGCAAATGGGGGTGGAGCTGGTACAAGGCAGTGACTTGGTCGTCGATGACGATGACGTGGTTTATATGCGCACCGTAGAAGGGCGCCGTCGCGTCGATGTCATTTACCGTCGCGTTGACGATGAGTTTTTAGATCCGGAAGCGTTTAATCCTGAATCAATGCTAGGAGTAGCGGGCCTAATGCGCTCTTGGCGGGCAGGAAAAGTAGCCTTAGCCAATGCGCCAGGTGCCGGGGTGGCGGATGATAAAGTTGTCTATGCTTTTGTGCCCGCTTTGATTCGCTACTACCTCGACCAAGAGCCGCTGTTGCCTAATGTGCCGAGCTATCTGTGCATGTTTGAAGATGATCGCCGCTATGTGCTTGATCACTTGGATGAACTGGTCGTGAAGCCCGCCAATGAGTCAGGCGGCTATGGGATGCTGATTGGTCCACGCTCGACCAAAGAGACTCGGGAGGAGTTTGCTCGGTTGATCAAGGCCAATCCACGTAACTACATGGCCCAGCCCACCCTCGATCTTTCCACCACACCCACGTTAACCAATGGTTTGCCTCAGCCGCGCCATGTTGATTTGCGGCCCTTTATTCTTTCAGGTCCTGAGATTCACGTGACTACCGGTGGTCTTACGCGGGTGGCGTTAATCGAGGGCTCTCTCGTGGTGAACTCCTCCCAGGGCGGTGGTAGCAAAGATACCTGGATTGTGGAAACTGACGAAAAGGCGGCAGAGGCCGCGGTGAAAGGAGCCTAACGCCATGCTGTCACGCGTTGCAGAGAACCTCTACTGGATGGCGCGTTATATTGAGCGTGCAGAAGATACCGCACGATTACTGAGCGTCAATAGCCACCTTATGCTTGATTTGCCCGGTCGCTTACCGTTGGGCTGGGCGCCGCTTATTGAAATGACCGGCAGTTTGGAAACGTTTACAGCCCGTCACGCCACCTTTGATGAGCGCAATGTCGTACACTTTTTATGCGCCGATGCCGACAATGATATTTCGATTATCTCGGCGCTCGCGAGTGCTCGCGAGAACTTAAGAACCACCCGGGATGTGGTGCCTCGTGAAATTTGGGAAGAGGTCAATCAGCTCTATCTGAGTGTGGCCGATCACGCTGAAAATGGTGTGAGTCCTCGGCGCAGAGACAGTTTTCTTAAAAGTGTGATTCGCGGCTGCCAGGGGCTGACAGGTCTTATTGAAGGTACCTTGAGTCATGGCCCGGCGCGCACCTTTATTGAGTTAGGGCGTCAGTTAGAGCGCGCGGACATGACCACACGCATCGTGGATGTACGCTCAGCCAGCCTACTGCCACAAAACCCTGAAGAGCTGCTGCCATTTGAAAACCTGCAGTGGATGAGCGTCCTGAAATCACTCACCGCTTATCAAATGTACCGCCAGCAGGTGCGCTTACGCGTACGAGGACCCGATGTGCTGCGCTTCTTATTACAAGATCCGAACCTTCCACGTTCAATTGCCTGTAGCTTAGAGACGCTGGGTCATGAACTGACGTTACTGCCACGACAGGACCGGCCAGCAGCGACGGTTTCGTTGGTGCGAGCCGACGTAGTGGATGCCGATATCCAAGCGCTAGCTCACTCGCCCAGTAAGTTACATGCCTTTATCGACGAACTTCAAATTGGCTTTGCTGCTATTCACGATACGCTAAGTGCGACCTATTTTGTCAATGACGATAGTGTGCCCCGCGTGACGCAAACTCAAAGTCAGAGCCAAAGTCAAAGCCACACGGGTGATAACGATAACGACTAACTCATCGGCGACTAACGTTCTACGGGGTTGGCGTCCTGAATGATTTTATGCAGGTACGCCAGCTTCTCACGCACCGGTGGTGCAAGTACCGCCGGGGCTAAATCAAGCAGGCCCATATCGCGGTTAAGTTCGTTGACTGCCATGCCTACCTGATGGAAGGCAATCAGCATGCTATCAAGCGAGCCATCGTACTCAACGTGGGTAATACCCATATGCAGGGCCGTATCTAACACTGCCACCATATCTAAATAGTAAGCGAAGGTTTCGGCAAAATCTTCCCAAGGGTGCATGGTGGCGTAAGCGGAGATAAAACGGGACGGCCAATCAGCGGGGGCCCCCTGCTGATAATACTGCTCAAGTGCTTCTGAATAGCTGGGGCGGTGGTGATTACCAAACACTGCACGGCAAGCTTCTTCATCGCGCTCTTTAACCAGCACATCCCAGTAGTAGTGGCCGATTTCGTGGCGAAAATGGCCAATCAAGGTACGATGGGACTCATTCATATCGACCCGCAAACGCTCGCGCTCAACATCATCGGCTTCTTTAACGTTAATAGTGATATGGCCCGACGCATGACCGGTATACACCTTCTCTTGTTTAGCGGTAGAGCGCCATAGCCCTTGGTCGGGTAGCGCATCGGCCATAAACGAAAAGCTTAGCGGTACGGCAATAGCCTCTTCTTCTGTGCCATGGGGCAGCTTAAGTAAATCCAGGGTGTGAAACAGCCGCCGTTTTGCCGCCTCAAGCGCGGCCCAGCGCTCGCGATTTCCGTCGATGTTAAGGTCGGGAATAACATCGTTATAACGGCAGCAGTCGCATAGCGTATCGGCATGACCTTGTTCCATCACCACCATGCGGTTACAAACATTCTCAACGTTGTAGTTGTGGCATTTCATTAACGTTGCATCACAGCCTGAGTGAGTGCAACGGTAGCCACCGCTCTCTAGTGCCTCAATCGCCACAATATTGCTACAAGCGGGGCACCAGCCAACTTCAGACTGGCAGGTTAGGCAGTGAGTATTCTCATAGAACAATGGAGTGCCACAGCGACAGCTAAAGGTTTGCATATAAGTTTTCCTGTGTTTAAACACATCATACTTAGCATATGCCGTGAGCAACCCGTCAGGCACGGCACTCCTGATGGGCGAAGCATAGTCAGCAAAACCCCACTATGGAAAGGCTAATTGACGTTGCGCTGTAGATTTTGTTTACTCTTATGATGTTTGGTTGACGTTAACGTCAACTTGCTGCTATACCCAATGCTCTTGCTTTGCAGCTCAACTTTTCTAACAGCGGTTTTCACAAGCGCTTTTGAACAACAATCATAACCATAATAGGAGCAACGCTATGTCCGTCCGCGAAATCCCCATGTATATCGATGGCCAGCCAATCCAGTCGCAAAGTCAGGAGTGGCGCGACGTGGTTAATCCCGCCACTCAGGAAGTGGTTGCCCGGGTACCGTTTTGTACCGCTGATGAAGTAGAGCGTGCTATCAGCAGCGCTAAAGAAGCGTTTAAAGAGTGGCGCAAAGTGCCGTTGGGCAAGCGCATGCGTATTATGCTTAAGCTGCAGGCGCTGATTCGTGACAACACCGCTGAGCTAGCTGCACTGATTACAGAAGAGCATGGTAAAACCTTACCTGATGCGGAAGGTGAAGTAGGTCGTGGGTTGGAAGTCGTTGAACATGCCTGTTCGATTACCTCTTTACAGCTGGGTGAACTGGCAGAAAACGCCGCCAATGAGGTGGATGTATACACCATGCATCAGCCATTGGGCGTAGGGGCGGGCATCACTGCGTTTAACTTCCCCATCATGCTGCCGTGCTTTATGTTTCCGCTGGCGATAGCTACCGGCAATACCTTTGTGCTCAAACCTTCCGAGCAAGACCCCAGTTCCACCATGCGTTTAGTAGCGCTGGCACACGAGGCGGGCATTCCGGCGGGCGTGCTCAATGTGGTACACGGCGGGCCAGATGTGGCCAATCAAATTGCTGATCACCAGGATATCAAAGCGCTTTCGTTCATTGGGTCTACCCACGTTGGCTCGCTGCTTTACAATCGTGCGGCGGCCGCAGGTAAACGTATGCAGGCGATGATGGGGGCTAAAAACCACTGCGTGGTAATGCCCGATGCGAACCGAAGCCAAGCGATTAATAACCTACTAGGCTCAGCCTTTGGCGCTGCCGGTCAACGCTGCATGGCAAACTCGGTTGTAGTATTGGTGGGCGATGCGCGGGAATGGCTTAACGATATTGTCGAAGCCGCACAAGCCATGAAAGTAGGCCCGGGTACTCAGCTGGATGCGGATTTAGGGCCACTGGTATCGCCCGCAGCCCGTGAACGTGTATTGCGCTTGATTGATGCTGGTGAGAAAGAGGGCGCCAGACTGATGGTAGATGGCCGCAATATTCAGGTTGAGGGTTACCCTAACGGCAACTTTGTAGGCCCAACGCTGTTTGCTGATGTGACGGCAGACATGACCATTTATCGTGAAGAAATTTTTGGCCCGGTATTATGCGTGGTCAGCGTTGAAACGCTGGATGAGGCGATTGCCTTCATCAATGCTAATCCTAACGGCAATGGCACTTCCATATTTACCAATTCCGGCTGGGTGGCACGCCGCTTTGAGACCGATATTGATGTTGGTCAGATCGGTATCAACGTGCCCATCCCCGTACCCGTGGCTTATTTCAGCTTCACTGGGTCTCGCGCTTCAAAGCTGGGTGATTTAGGCCCTAACGGCAAGCAAGCAATCGCATTTTGGACGCAGACAAAAACCGTTACCGCGCGCTGGTTTGAACCGGAGAATGTTTCAAGCGGTATTAACAGTACGATTTCACTTGGTTAAACAACGCGGCGCTCGTTGTTAACCATTGGCCCTGCTCAATGCAGGGCCAATTTACGAGTAACAAGCAGCCATGGAGGGCTTAATTTTAAAAGTTATCAAATAAGGGGAGGCTTTGTTCAAGCAAGTGCTCAATAGGTCTGAGTTGGCTTTCATGCAGCACCAACAGCGAGGGCTCGCTCATGACATCGCTAGCCGGTGGCACTAGCAGTGCAAATTCCCCCTCTTCAAGGTGAAACTCATGTATTTCGCGCAGCCCAAGAGGGGTAATGCATTGGGAGCAGCGGTAGGTGTCATCTTCACCATAAACAAGACGGTGATACATTTTAAACAGCGTGTAGAGCGCTAAACCTCCTTCAAATGCTTGCCAGCGGACTGGCGTTTGTTGAATGTCCTTAGATAGTTCTTGACCTTCAGCTTCAGCAACTGCAATGGCGTCTGCAAGCGGGGTGGAAAGTATCGCGGTTGCATCGGCAGGCATTGGCGTATTGTGCTTAGACGCTTTTTCAAACGCCTGCACTGCATATTTGAAATCAGCCACGCTGTTAAGCGGGTAATCAATATGCTTTAGATCGTCAGGTTCAAAACCGCCATTCTCCCAGCCGTGAATGACGCGCAGTGTCATTTGGCCACGTGTCATTGGGCGGGCAAGCAACATATGTAGCATGATGCGGATATGCAACTGACGCTCATCCGTATCATTTTCGAAAGCTTGGTAGGGGTCGGCAAATAATTCATCTAGCCTACCAGGCGTATGTTCCTTGGCTTCGTTATGACTCATGGCAGTTTCCCTGTGAACGAACTGTTTATCGGAGCAGATTATATGTTTATAAGAATAGGTGGCGATTTTAATGACAGACCGATAACGCAGTATGGCGAGCGTAGCTACTGATTAAAAGTCTCTTAACTTAGCTTTTTGTTACACGTCAGCTAAGTCGTTTTAACAGGATTGTTAAACTTAACAATAAAGAGGTAATTATGTCTGCATCACTAAGCCGTTTTGATGTACCCGAAACACTTGATGACTTGCCTGAGGATATTCGCGCTGTGATTCTGGCTGTACAGGAGAAAGCAGGCTTCGTGCCTAATGTTTTCTTGATGTTAGCCCACCGTCCCGCTGAGTTTCGTGCCTTCTTTGCCTATCATGATGCCTTGATGGAGCGTGAGTCTGATACGCTGACGAAGACAGAGAAAGAGATGATTGTGGTTGCGACCAGTGCGCGCAATTGCTGCCTCTATTGCGTCGTGGCCCACGGAGCATTGGTACGGATTTATAGCAAAGACCCGCTGCTGGCTGACCAAGTCGCGATCAATCATCGTGTGGCACCGATTAGCGAGCGTCACCGGGTAATGCTCGATTTCGCCATGCACTGCGCTATCGACGTAGGTGAGATGAACGATGAGTGGCTTATGCGCCTATTGGCGGTAGGTTTTACACAGGATGATTGCTGGGATATTGGCGCCATCGCAGCGTTTTTTGGCTTGTCTAATCGATTGGTTACGCTGGCAGGTACGCCCCCTAATGAAGAGTTTTATTTAATGGGACGTGTTCCCCGTGCTGCCACTTAAGGCGCGAAGTAACCTTTAATTGAACTACCTTTTTCAGTGAGCATGAACAACGTAACGTAGGTAGAATAGCCAATCCATTCACTGTCGCCAGGGGAGCCCTGCTAAAAAGTGGCTGAGAATGCGCGCTGCGCAGACCCTGGAACCTGATCCGGTTAGTACCGGCGGAGGAAGTGCGACATGCTTTACCTGACGTCAGCCGTGCTGGGCGCGGCGTTGTGCTGCTTTGCTTATTTGGGCCTGCGCGCCCGCTGGGTAGATGGCCCCTTTGATGACTATGTGACTGCCCGAAATTCGCAAGCGGCCTCTACCCTGGGGCTCTCTTTTCTTGCATCCGGCATGGGTGCGTGGATTCTGTTTGCACCGCCTGAAATTGGCGCCTTTGTTGGCCCACTTGCCTTGGCTGGATACGCGTTAGGCTCT
The DNA here is from genome assembly GCF_050269715.1 of Halomonas sp. NPDC076908. NCBI lineage: Bacteria > Pseudomonadati > Pseudomonadota > Gammaproteobacteria > Oceanospirillales > Halomonadaceae > Halomonas > Halomonas sp. NPDC076908. The sequence goes on from NZ_JBNNIW010000017.1 coordinate 25,269, forward strand.
GCGCTGCCGTTTATTGTGCTGGGGCTTTATGGCCCTAAAATTCGCCGTGCATTGCCTGAAGGGCGTAGCATCGCCGAGTTTGCCGAGGCGTGCTACGGTCTTGGCGTAAAGCGTTGGGTAACACTGGTGTCTATTGGCTATATGGCGTGTTTTTTAGCGGCCGAGCTAACTGCCATTGGAGCGATCACTGCGTTGTTGTCAGATGTGCCGCCTGCGCTGGTGATTATCGGTGTAGCGCTTACCACACTTGTTTACACCGCGGTGGGCGGTCTGCGTGCAAGCCTTGCCACCGACCGTTGGCAAGCGTGGTTGCTCTTGGTGTTGCTGCTGGTGGTAGGCGGCGCTGTACTATGGCGACTGCCTGAAATTCCTAGCGGAGTTGAATTGCCCGCCATTCCTGTTACCAGTGCACTCAGCGTTGCATTAACACTGGTGATTGCCGTCACTGCCGCCAATCTATTTCATCAAGGGTATTGGCAACGCGTATGGGCTGCCCAAGATAACCAAAGCCTGGGGCGCGGTGCTTGGCTTGGTGGGGGCATGACGGTCGTTGTCGTGATGTTGATTGGCGGCTTGGGTATGTTGGCTGCGATGAGTGGCGTGGCGTTAGGCGAGCCACCTATGCCGTTTTTTGCGCTGCTAACGGATGCCCCAGCATGGCTAACGCTACCCGCATTAGTGTTAGCAGTGACCTTAGTTGCCTCAAGTGTCGATACATTACAAAACGGAATTGCCTCTTTATTAGCCACGCGTAGCGAGCAGCGTGGCGTTTCACTGACTGCTGCCCGCTGGGTCACCATCGCCTTGATGATTCCAGTGGTCGTCATTGCGCTACAAGGTCTATCGGTACTGAGGCTGTTTTTAATTGCCGACTTACTATGTGCTGCTATTGTGGTGCCGGTGTTGCTAGGTCTCTGGAAGCGTATGACCCCTTTGGCTGCAGTAGGCGGAGGGATTGCAGGGCTGTTAGGCGCAATTTTGCCGGGATGGGTTAGCCAGGGTAGCCTCATGGGCGGTATCGTCGCGGCGAGTTTTCCTGGCAGTATTCCAACCTTAGGACCGTTTCTTGGCGCACTGACTGCCTCAATAGTGACAAGCGTATTACTAGCGACTATGGCTAAAAAACAGTGTTTATAAAGCAGTGAAGTGCGGAACGCGGTATGCTGGTAGCTAAACAGTATTACTGTGGGGTATAAAAAAATGAGCTACCCAATACCTCCTGACGAAGAGTTGCGTTTAGCAGCCCTTTATGAACTTGAACTGTTAGATACACCCGATGAAGCTGCTTTTGATCGAATTACTCGCCTGGTTGCCCAGATATTAAATGTACCTATCTCAACAGTGACCTTGATTGATGCCGAACGGCAATGGCTTAAGTCACGCGTTGGTATGGAAATCCGTGAAACAACTCGCAAAGTAGGTTTCTGTTCTCATACCATCACTTTGTCTGAACCATTAATCGTTGAAGATGCCAGTCAGGAGCCACGCTTTGCGCAAAACCCGCTTGTGACTGCCCCAGGCGGCATTCGTTTCTACGCGGGTATTCCCCTGTTGTCTTTGCAAGGCTTAGCGTTAGGTTCACTCTGCGCAATCGACACGAAACCACGCGTGATTAGCGAGAATGAATTGGCTGCCTTGAAAGATCTGGCGGCGATCGTCACCGATGAAATTCATCTGCGTGAGCGGCTGATACGCGAACGGAAAAGCAGGCAAGCATCTCAGCAAGCGCTTAAGGCTTTTCATCAAGCCATGGAAAGCCAAATTGAGCGGCGTACCCGTGAACTCAATTTGGTCATAGAATCTGCCTATGACGCCTATGTCAGCATTGATGCAAAAGGCGTGGTTTTGGATTGAAATCGTGCGGCAGAGGCTATGTTTGGTTGGCGGCGTAAAGAAGTGCTGGCCAGGCCGATCACGCAACTAATGTTTCCTCAAGGCTTACCCTGCAGTGATGACCAGGTGCCATTAATCTGTAATGCCAAGCGGTCTGATGGTAGTGAACTGCCTGTGGAAATTCGTAACAAAACGCTGGTTATTGATGGAAAGCAGCGGAGTAGTTTGTTTATTCACGATATTACTGATCGACAGCAGTTAGAAAGGTTACGTGATAAAGAAGCGCGTGAAGATGCACTTACAAAGCTTCCCAATCGACGCGCTTTGAATGAACATCTACCTCAGGCGATGGCGCGTGCGCGTCGCTCGCAAAAACCTTGTGCCGTACTGTTTTTGGACTTAGACGGTTTTAAAGCGGTTAATGATCGCCATGGACATGCGGTAGGCGATTACCTCCTACGCGAAATAGCAAAGCGCCTGAAAGCATCGATTCGAGAAACGGATTATGTGGCCCGTTGGGCGGGAGACGAGTTCGTAGTTGTGTTAGAGGGTATGAATCCTGATGCCAGCCAGTCAACTGCCCAAATGTTGGTTGAGGCTACAGAAAAGCCGATGACAATGGGAGAGGCAATTCTTCAGGTAAGCACCAGTGTTGGTGTGGCGCTTTATTTACCCCATGCCACAGAAAGCGCACATGAAGTGCTTAAACGTGCTGACGTCGCCATGTATGAGGCCAAACATTCTGGCAAAGCTCAAGTACGTATTGCAAAACCGGCTGATACTATTTCTCTAAATCCAATCAAGGATGAGCATGATTCGGACCATTCTTACCACCCCGGAAGGTGAAGTTCACGAAGGCGATGAGAGCCTGTTATCGCTGTGGCAATCCTTGCCTGATGGTCATATCTGGATTGATATGCAGGGTGAGACCCAGGAGAGTGAGCGCACTATTTTAGAAGCGTTTGATTTTCACCCCATGGCGATTCAGGATGCACACAAAGAGCGGCACCCGCCTAAAATCGAAGAGTTTGAAAACCACACGCTGATTATTTATCGCGGTATCTCCTCCTTTGACGCTGAACTCAATTACTTGCCTCAGCAGGTCTGCTTCTTTGTGGGCGAGAAGTTTCTGATCACACTCCATCCAGGGGAAGCGCTAAGCATTGAGCGGCTTTTCAACGAGCAAGGCCGAGCGCTTTTAGCACATTCCCCGGAGCAAGTCGCACTGCGCGTAATGTACATATCGGCGGGCTTTTATATCGACAGCCTGCTTGAATTTGAGACTGAGTTAAGTGATCTAGAGGATGAACTTTTAGAGAACGGTAATGATGTTTTGATGCGCAAAATCATTACTTACCGATCTCGGTTGGTCAAAATGCGCCGAATCTTTAGTTATCACAAAGGGATTACTCAAGAGCTGACGGCCTACGACTACGAACATTTACCCCGGGAAGAGAGCGAAACGCTACACGCGATCAATGACGTGGCGGATCGCTTTGAGCGTCTCTACACCTTGACCCAAATGTACTACGACATTTGCGGTGACTTAATCGACGGTTATATCTCAATTTCATCACATCAGCTTAATATCACCATGCGTGTCCTCACGGTGATTACCGCGATTTTTGTGCCACTCACGTTTATCGCCGGTATTTACGGCATGAACTTCGAAAACATGCCTGAATTGCGTTATCAACACGGTTACTTTTTTGTCTGGGGAGCCATGCTGGGTATTGCCGGTATCATGATTTGGCTGTTTAAGCGCAAACGCTGGTTTTAGGCTTGCTGTGGAATAAAAAGTTGATGCATGCGTAGGTGGTCGGTGGTTGTCTGTGGCATCCTCTGCAGCGACCAAGACTAATAAGGCATTAAGCCGTCGACTAGCGTGTCCACTGGGAGTTGTTTCATGACGATTATGATTATCGGACTGCTGATCTTTTTAGGCAGCCACTCTGTACGTATTTTTGCTGAAAACTGGCGTCAGCAGCAGATTGCCAAACTTGGCCAAAATAACTGGAAATTAGCTTACTCAGCCGTCTCTATTGCGGGTCTAGCGATTGCTATTTATGGCTTTGGTCAGATGCGCCTTGACCCCATTTATGTCTGGTTCCCACCCATGGGTATGCGCCATGCGGTGGCACTACTCATGCTGCCTGCGTTTATTATGCTGGTGGCGGCCTATGTGCCAGGCAACGCCATTAAAGCCAAACTTGGCCACCCGATGATGTTGGCGGTCAAAATCTGGGCGTTGGCCCACCTGCTTGCCAATGGCCGGCTAGGCGATATTATCTTCTTTGCTGCGTTTCTTATCTGGGCTATTTTGGCATTCAAAACCGCCAAGAAGCGCGACCGTCTAACGCCGCCTGCGCCAGTAAGCACCTCTAAAATGGCCACTGTTGCCACCGTGGTAATAGGCTTAGTGGCGTATGTGGTATTTGCCTTCTATTTACACGCCGTGCTGATTGGTGTGCCTGTTTTTGGCTAATAGCTTTTTAGACGTTAGGTGATCTAGTCACCTAGCGTAGATTTACTTTTTTGGCGGTAGCGCACCTCTGCGCTACCGCCATTCTTTTTTATACGACTTGAGACTGAGTGAAAGTTTGTTATTGTCATTTCAGTAATCATTTCTCAAATAAGGAGCCAGCCCATGTCTGAAGCTTCGCTTACCGTGCCGACGACGATGGCCGCCATGCTATTGACGGGACATGGTGGTATCGAAAAGCTGGAATATCATCAGGATGTCGCCACGCCGCAGCCCCAGGCGGGCGAAGTGCTGGTACAGGTGACGGCCACCGCAAAGAACAATACTGATCGTAAAGCGCGCGAAGGGCTGTACCCCACCAAGGACAAAGGTGATGTTACGTCGTTCGCCATGGGCGGTACCCCTACATTCACCTTCCCGCGTATACAAGGTGCCGATGTAGCAGGTCATATCGTAGCGGTCGGCGAGGGCGTAGACGCCGGGCGTATCGGTCAGCGCGGGCTGCTCGATTTTAATATCTACGCCGATGAGCGCCGCGATATAAACCTTACCCCGGATTACTATGGCCATGGTGCCGATGGCGGCTATGCAGAGTATATCGCCGTGCCCGCTGATCAGTTTTATCATGTGCCCAACCCAGAGCTGCACGATGCTGAGCTGGCATCTATGGGCATGTGCTCCTATCAAACCGCTTACCATATGATGACTGCCGCTAACGTTAGCGCCGGCGAGCGGATCCTGGTAAGCGGTGCCAGCGGCGGGGTAGGTACTGCACTACTTCAGCTCTGCCGCATTGTGGGCGCTATTCCTTACGCAGTAAGCCAGCTAGATAAAGCCGATGCGCTCATCGCGTTAGGGGCGGAAGCGGTGATTGATCGTGGTGACTTACCCACTTTTGTTGAACGGGTGTTGGCCACCACTGACGATAAACCGATAGATGCAGTGATGGACTTGGTGGGTGGCGAAATGACCAACCTGTTTATCGACACCATGATTGTTGATATGCAGGGGCGAGCGAGCTATCCGCGTCTTTCCATTGCCGGTGCCAGCGGTGGCAATCTTAGCGAAATGATGTGGACCCGGGTTTACCTTTATCAGGTGCAGATCTTTGGGGTTTCCCACGGTACCCGTGAAGAGGCCGAACAGCTGGTAGCGTGGATTCGTAGCGGTGAGTTAAAGCCTGTGCTGCATGCGGCCTTTAAGCTTTCTGAACTGCATGATGCGGAGCGCTATTTTGTCAATCGAGGCAGCAACTATCTGGGTAAAATTGTTATTGTGCCGGATGCGCAGTGGGCAACCCATGGGGCGCCTTTTGCGCTTGATAAGCCAACGTCACTTGCCGCTCAGGAGCACCGCTAGTGAAAAATATCCATACTATTCAATTAATGGATACTCATGCAGGTGGCGATGTTAGCCGTATTGTTACCAGTGGTATTGATCGTTTGCCAGGCACTACCGTACGCGAGCAGATGGAGTACCTGCGCGATGACGCCGATGGCCTACGCCGCCTGCTGCTTGAAGAGCCCTATGGTATTCCGGAAATGTCGGTGGATTTATTGGTGCCTGCCTGCCACCCCGAAGCAGTGGCGGGCTACATTATTATGGAAGTGATGGGCTACCCCATCTACTCCGGTTCAAACACGCTATGTACCGCTACTGCGGTGCTGGAGAGTGGCATTGTGCCCAAGCAGGAGGGCATTCAACGCTTTAAGCTGGAAGCGCCTGCTGGGTTAGTGCAAATCGAAGCGAAAGTGCATAACGGCGTTGTCGAGTCAGTCACCTGTGAGGGGCTGCCCAGCTATATTGATACCTACCAAGCGTCGATCCAGGTGCCAAGCATTGGCCAAGTCACCTACTCCATAGCCTACAGCGGGGGATTTTACGCCTTGGTCGACGCCACTGAGCTAGGCTTTAAGCTTGTTCGTCATGAGGAGCGCGCACTCTCAGAGTGTGCCTATAAAATTGTCGAAGCGATTAAAGCTCAGCGAGGGTTTTCCCACTACACCCTGGGCGATGTAGGGCCGCTGCCGTTTCTGCACTTTATGGGACCGGAAGAGCAGGTGACAGAGGGGTTTGTACGTTCACGCTCGACAACGTACGTTCATCCTGGTGTTATTTGTCGTAGTACCACCGGTACGGGTACGTCGGCGCGTTTAGCGCTAATGAACTATGAGGGACGTTTGAAGGTAGGCGATAAGCTGGAAACGGTTTCGTTACGTGAGACGGGGTTTATCGGCACTTTCACGGGTACCCATCAAGAGGGCGCTTACCAAGTGGTGGAAAATACCATTACTGGCCGCAGCTATGTGCTGGCGCATTCGGATATCGTGATCAACTGTGATGATCCGATGGTGGCTTGCGGTGAGCTACACCATATATTGCGTGATCGTCATCATCGCACGGAGCCTTCATCGACATAACCTTCGGCTTCCAGGCGTTCCCATACCGGGGCTTTTTCCGCCTCGGTCATGCTGCCCCAAACCGCGATTTCATCTAATGTACGCCCGCAGCCGTGGCATAGCGATGTTGATGGCTCAATTTGGCAGATTCGCACGCAAGGTGAAACAGGGCGTACCTTAAGCGCTAGGTGGCTTTTTGTCATTAATGAGAGCCTTCAGAGCTGGGCAATAGTTTACGAAGCAGACACTTTGCCGCGCAGCGATTTAATTTTGCCTTTGCGAGTTTTATGGTCAACGCGGCGGCGCTGCGAGCCTTTGGTGGGCTTGGTGGCTCGGCGTACTTTTTGCACTCTGGTGGCGCTTTGTATCAGCTCTTTTAAACGCGCCAACGCATCCTCTTTATTCAGTTCAAGCTTACGATGGCTTTGCGCTTTAATAATCACCACACCCTCTTTGCTGATGCGCTGATCAGACCGCGCCATTAGGCGCTCTTTATAATGAGGAGGTAGCGTGGAGCTAGGAATATCGAAGCGCAAATGCACCGCTGAGGAGACTTTATTGACGTTTTGTCCGCCCGCCCCTTGGGCGCGAATCTGACTGATATCAATCTCCCAATCAGCCAAGGTGACATTACTAGAAATGGTGAGCATTAATAGCCTCTGTGTTACTCGTTAGCCTATAAGACTAGCACAATTGGCACAGAGGCGTTTTCTCTACCGCTTTACTTCTTTCGCCGACGGACACTTGCCCTTAGCGATATATTAACCCGCTAAATTACTGACTGGCTGACCATCGATATAAGCTAAAAGGTTGCTAAACGCGTCGCCAAAATAGAACTCATAGCTATCTTTTTCCACATAGCCAAGATGTGGTGTAGCAACGAAGTTGGGCAATGCCAGCAGTGCGTTTTCAAACACTGGCTCTGCATCGAATACATCTACCGCTGCCTGACCGGGGCGCCCAGCCTGAAGCGCTTGCTCCAATGCACCTGGTGCCACTAACTGGGAGCGGCTGGTGTTGACCAGCAACGACGTTGGTTTCATTTGGGCGAGTGATTCAGCGCTGACAATGCCGCGGGTAGCGTCGTTCAAGCGCAGGTGCAGGCTTAGCACATCTGAACGCTGAAATAGATCGGCCTGGCTTTCGGCCACTTCGAGACCAGCCTCCAAAGCACGCTGGCGAGTACCCTCACGGCCCCACACCAATACGTTCATTTCAAATGCCTGACCATAGCGGGCCACTAAACTGCCGATTTTTCCGTAACCGAAAATACCCAGGGTGCGCCCTTTAAGGCTGGTGCCTAGTGTGCGCTGCCAACGGCCCGCTTTCAGGTTCTCTACCTCAGTTGGTATGTTCCGCATTGCCGAAAGCACTAACCCCCAGGTTAATTCTGCCGCGGCATAGGGCGAGCCAGTGCCCGCCATCACGGTAACGCCGTGCCGGCGGCAAGCCTCCATATCCACATGGGCAGCACCGCCTCCGGTCTGGCTAATCACCTTCAGGTTGGGCAGGCGCTCCAGTAGGGCAGCCGTGATAGGCGTGCGTTCACGAATCAGCACTAACGCCTCGGCGTCCTGAAAACGCGCACTTAGCGCGTCCAGGTCGGTAAGGGTGTCGTGATAGATCGTTACATCGTGGCCCTCTAGCTGTTTGAAGGCATCTAGACTGCGTACACAGTCCTGATAATCATCGGAAATAGCAATCTTCATAATGGATTCCTTAGCTGGGCAGTGACACGCTTGTTTTATCATTTCGATTCAAGCGATATTGCCATGCAAACAGGCCTAAGATAAGTGCAATGCCGACTACATCGGTAATCGCCTGACCGTTAATCAGCATCAATGCCGCCGCGAGCAGTAAGCCACGCTCCAGCCAACTGCAAGGGCGGAGAAAGTAGCCGATGGTGGAGGCCGCCAGTGCCACAATGCCTATCACACCCGAACCCACGGCGAGCGCAATTTCAAGCGGCGTACCATTACCCAATAGGGGCGGGTGGTAGATGAACATAAAGGGAATCAAGAAGCCGCCTAGGGAAATTTTCGTCGCCGTCAGGGCGGTTTTAAACCAGTGCGAGCCAGCAATAGCGCCACCAATATAAGCTGCTAACGCCACCGGCGGGGTCACCCCAGAAAGAATCGCAAAGTAAAGGATAAACAGGTGCGCCGAGAGGCTAGGCAAGCCAGCTTCAATAAACGCAGCGGCCACCACAGACGCCGCCAGCATATAGGCCGCTACCGTCGGTAGGCCCATGCCTAAAATGATCGCGACCACCATCGCCAGCAGCAGAGTAACTAAAACATCGCCGCCACTGACCACAAGAATTACCGATGAGACTTTCAGGCCCAGACCGGTCAGGCTTATCACTGAGGCAATAATCGCAACGCTACCGATGATAACGGCGATCATCGCAGCCGTCATGGCACCCGCTTCCAAGGCAGCGGGAATCGACTTCAAACGATCCATAAAGCTACCTGGGCTACGCCAGGAGAACAGGTAAATCAGCAGGGCGGTAAAATACGCGGCCACGGCGGCGGTGGTCGGGGTATAACGCAACACCAGCATGGTAACAAGGACAATAATCGGTAGCAGTAGCGTTTCAATATTAAACAGCCCCTCGCGTAGCGTCGGGCGCTGATCTTTAGGGATGGGATTTAGCCCTAGACGTTTAGCTTCGAAGTGCACGCTCATCCAGATCGCGAGATAGAAAAGCAGCGCGGGAATAAGTGCGGCACCGATAATCTCCAGATAGCTAACGGAGATAACGTCGGCCATGACAAAAGCGGCCGCGCCCATAATAGGCGGCAAAATTTGTCCGCCGGTGGAAGCAGACGCTTCCGTGGCTGCCGCAAAACGTGGGCTGTAGCCACTTTTCTTCATTAACGGAATTGTGAACACACCGGTGGTGGCGACGTTAGCAGCGGTGCTACCACTGATACTGCCAAACAGGGCGCTACAGAGAGTGGCTGCTTTAGCAGGACCGCCCGCCATACCACCCGTCACGGAATTAGATAAACGCATAAATGTATCGCCACCACCGGTAGTTACCAGCAGCGCGCCAAACATAATGAACACCACGATCACCGTCGAGGAGGTGCGCATCAAGCTGCCGTAAATACCCGTCGGGCTCATGTAGAAGGTGGCGACAAGGTCGGCCCAGCCAAACCCACCATGCCCCCACACGCCAGGCAAGTGGTTGCCAAAATAGGCATAGGAGAGGGCGATAAGCACCAAAATAGGAAACGCCAGACCAATGGCGCGGCGGCAGGCTTCAAGCAGAAGCAGAATCGCCAATAGGCCAAACACCAGGTCATAAGTGGTCGGCATAAGATAACCGAGCCCATAAATAATGCGGTCAAACTGCATGATGTAGTAGCCGCTAACAGCAACCGCTAATACCACCGGAATAACGTCAAACCAGGGTAAGCGCTGGTTATCTTTCGCACGGCAGGAGTAACCCAAAAAAATCAACGGAAGCGCAAACAGCAGGTGAATAGCGTTTTGGGTATTCACGGCTCCCGTCATTGCGGCATAAAGGTGGAAAACGGCCATCGCCACCGCGGTTAGCCGCATCACTAAAAACCAGAAGCCCGTTAGCTGACGCTTACCCGAGTCTTCCGAATATTTTTCGATAATTTTATTGCTGTCAGGGGTGTCCATCGGATGGCTCCCACGCTCTCATGCCGGAAGGCAACGAATACGGGCGTGTCAAAAAAGAGGTGATTAAGGGATAACAATACTGAAACACCCGCAGGCGTTTAAACGCCTGCGAGTGCCAACCGGTATCAGCGTGCTTCGGGAGGAATGACGTCGTCAGGAATCTCAAGACCTAGCTCTTGGTAATAGCGCAGCGCCCCCGCGTGGATCGGGAAAGTGGCATTATCAATCACATCTTGCGGCGTCATGCCATCGGCGGGTGCAAAGGATGCCGCCACCTGCTCATGGTTTTCCCAATAGGCCTGCGTAATGTTATAGACGATGTCGTCATCTAGGGTGCTATTGGCGGATACACCCATATAGATGCCCAGCGATGTTGCCTCATCCATACCGCGATAAGTCTCTGCTGGGATAACCGAGGGCGCGAGGAAGGGCAGCTCTTCGGTGACTGCAGCAACCTGCTCTTCTGAAAGCGACAATAACTGCAAGGGGCGAGACGAGTGAACTTCGGTGAACGCTGGAATCGGGGGAATGCCATTATAGCTGAAGCCAATTAGACGTCCGTCGATAACACCCTCGGCGGCATCGTCAATGCGCATGCGCTGGAAGTCTGGCTCAATACCTAGGATGTCAAACACTAGTTCGGTGATGTACTCACCGCCACCACCAATGCTGCTGGGGTTGAAGCGTTGGCCATCCAGGTCTTCAAAACTGTTGATATCGGCGTCCTGACGAACCGCCCAGTGCATCGTGGAAGGGGCAATCCAGTAGACCAAGCGCACGTTTTCGTTGGGGGTGTCTTCAAAGCGGCCAATACCGTTGTACTGCTCATAGCCCACTAATGCTTCAGTGAAGGCAAGGTCCAGTTCATTGCGACCAAGGCGAATAGCGTTTTCACGGGTTCCGCCCGTCTCGCGGACGGTAATTTCATAAGGCGTATTGGCACTAATAACCCGCGCGCCCTCTGAAATGCCAAAGAACCAGCCGGTACCTGTAGGCACTGCACCAATGTTTAAAGCACTCTCTTGTGCTTGTAGACCGGCGCTGGTAAGCGTGCCGAGTGCCAACAGGGAGGCAGGGATAAGTAGACGTGATTTAAGAGCAAAGGATTTCATTATTATTACCTCAAGCATTGGGATGCTTTTATTGTCTTGTCTAATGTCTTAGACGGTTTGTTGTTGTGGTTCTAGGGTGTTTTACATAACCACCTCCAGTCTATTGATACCTGTTGCCAGCGCGTTTGGGTATTAGTGATTGATGAGCCTGCTTTCGTGAACTGAGAAGGCAGGCGCGCCATTGCCGCTAAACCATAGAAGAAATGGTTTCATCAGCAACCGTTGCTAACGGCAGGTTTTTTCTAGAATTAGCAGAAGATTCAATGAGATGGTCGACAAATAGTCTGGCTGCCATCGAGATGCGATCAATGTTATTAACGTAAATACATAGTGGGCGCTTGGCCCAGGCATCTCGAATAGGCAGTACACGCACCTGTAGCCCGCCCACGTATTGGCGAATGGCGCCTCTTGGAACGACGCCTATGCCTAACCCTGCCTGAACCATTAAACATAGCGCATCGTAGCTAGTGACCTGGATCCGAAGCCGTAGCGGTCTATTGGCTAAGCTGGCGGCCTTCAACAGCTGCAAGTTAATCGCGCTGGAAGAGTGCAGACCAACATAGGCATGATCAAGGCTATCGCGAAAATCGATAGCCTCCCGGCTGGCAAGCGGATGGTTTAAGGGGGTGACAAGTACCAGTTCATCGGTGTGGTAAGGCAGTTCCGCTAGGTCATAGCCATGGGGGAGTTTGGCACAAATACCAATATCGGCCCCATTCGCCATAATTTCCCGGGTAATCACAGGGCTGACCTTCTCTTCGAGCTGCACACCAATATCTGGGTGCTTCTCAAAAAAAGACTGGGTCTCTCCTGGCAAGTACTGAGTAATAGCGGACATATTGGCAAAAATACGAATAATGCCGCGCTCACCACTGGTGTAGTCACGCATCTGTAGATCTAAGTCTTCCAGGTTGTGCAGCACCCCACGGGAGAGATGCAGCAGCGCATTCCCGGCTGGCGTTAACTCTACGCCCCGGTTATTGCGATGTAACAGTGGCGTACTGAAATGCGCTTCAAGCTCACTTAAACGCTTGCTAACCGCAGAAGTTGCAATGAACTCAGCATCAGCTGCAGCGCTGATAGTGCCCATCTCTGCCACCCGGACAAACAGCCGTAAAGAGGTGGGATCGAGTTTCATTTTGAACTCCTGGTGGATGGCATGGCTACCGATGTCGACGAGCTTTTTGTTATTATTGTATGCAACTATGCTCGATTTTTGACAAATGTAGGCCTATATTGGCCTTCGGTGCAACAAGTCGTACACAATCTTATCTGCGACCTTAGTCTAGGGTGACGATTTGATAGCCTGAAAAAGTGCTTTGCAGCAAGCCTTTGGAACGTTTAGGAGTGACGCTATGACCGCCGCCGATCGGGTTTATCACATCATCAAGCAGCGCATACTTAATGGTGGCTATGCAGCGGGTAGCTATGTGCGGGAAGCGACGATTGGTGAAGAGCTTGATTATAGCCGAACCCCTATACGGGAGGCCTTACGTCGCTTGGTATCCGATGGCTGGGTTGAGGCCATACCCCATCACGGAGCACGCGTGGTGGGTTGGACCCAGCATGATGTGGAAGAAGTCTTTGAGCTAAGGGTGCTGCTAGAGCCTCAGGTGGTCAGGCGTGCGGCTAAACGCATCAGCGAAACCCAACTCATTACGTTGGGGAGTCTTGCTGACCAAATGGAAAGGCTTAGCCAGCAGGATGATGTGCGGGCGACTGATGAAATTGCCGTACTTAATAACCAATTTCACGCTGAACTAGTGACAGCTGCGGATAGCCCGCGCCTTCAGCGTTTGCTTGAAACGATTGTGCAAGTGCCTGTTTCTCGGCGTAGCTTTCACCATTACACCCGTGAGGAGCTGCTGTGCAGTATGCAGCACCACCGGGAAATTATTCGTGCTTTGCAAAACCGTGATGCTGAGTGGGCCGCTGCTATTATGCGTGCGCATATATTAGCGGCACGAGCTGCTCAAATGCGCCAAAAACAGACGACGGCTGCTGCTCACGTTGAGCATCAGCGTAATAACGCACTGTCTATTAGTTAGTCTGCGTTATTCGCCTTTCTCTATTAATGATAATAAAAACGTTAGGATCTTTCTTATGCCTCCTCGAATGACCCCGCAAGACGCTACTGCAACACCCTTGAACTTAGCTCAAAAGCTGATTAGTGATCACTTGGTCAGTGGTGAAATGATCCCTGACAGTGAAATTGCCCTGCGTATAGACCAAGCGCTGTTACAAGATGTGCTGGGCACGCTGGTAATGCTGGAGCTTGAAGCCATAGGGCTGGATCGGGTGCATACCCAACCCAGCGTGCAGTATATCGACCATGGGCTTGTGCAAGCCGATAACCTGAATGCCGAGACCTATTTGTTTCTAAAGAGTGCCTGCGAACGCTTCGGCGTGTGGTACTCCGGTCCTGGCAATGGCATTAGCCACCCGGTGCATATGGAGAATTTTGGTGTGCCTGGGCAGTCGCTGGTAGGTTGCGACAGCCACACTACCTCGGCGGGCGCATTAGGCATGCTGGCCATCGGCGCTGGCGGTATCGAAGTCGCCATGGCCATGGCCGGTGAGCCGCTGTACATCACCATGCCGAAAATTTGGGGCGTGCGTTTGGAGGGGCGATTGCCCGACTGGGTGTCGGCCAAAGATATTGTTCTGGAGCTACTCCGTCGTCATGGCGTGTCGGGGGGTAAAAACAGCATCCTTGAATTTTATGGCCCAGGGCTTAATGACCTCTCGGCAATGGATCGGCTGGTGATTGCCAATATGGGCACCGAAATGGGCGCCACTACCAGTGTATTCCCCAGCGATGAAAGTACCCGACGCTTTTTGACTGCCAGGGGACGTGAAGCGGACTGGCAGCCATTAGCAGCTGACCCTGGCTGCCACTACGATGTTGAAGAAGTGATTGATTTATCGCAGTTGGTGCCGCTTATAGCGCTGCCCTCCAGTCCCGATAAGGTCGTACCGGTGAGCGAGGTCGTCGGTCAGCCGCTGCACCAAGCGTATATTGGCTCGTCAGGAAATCCAGGTTATCGAGACTTCGCGGTTGTATCGAGTATGGTGAAAGGCCGCTCAGTGGCAGAGGGAGTATCGCTGGATATCAATCCTTCATCGCGCCAGGTGCTTTCTACGTTGATTCAAGAAGGCTATTTAGGCGAACTGGTCGCTAGCGGTGCGCGCTTACACCAAGCAGGCTGTAACGGCTGCATCGGAATGGGCCAAGCACCTGCTGTAGGGCGTAATAGCCTGCGCACGGTACCCCGCAACTTCCCCGGCCGTTCTGGCACGCGTGAAGACAGTGTGTTTCTGTGTAGCCCTGAAACCGCCGCTGCTTCGGCGTTGGCTGGGGTCATTAGCGACCCACGTAGTATGCAAATGGACTATCCGCGTATTAATGAACCTGACATTATGGTGGTTAATCGGGATGTCTTTACAGCGCCGCTGCCGCTGGATCAGGCACGTTTAAAACCGCTGCAAAAAACCGACAATACGCCTGCACTACCGATACTACAGCCGTTGCCTGATCGTCTGGAGCTTCCTGTGCTACTGGTGACGGGCGACAATATCTCAACAGATGACATTATGCCGGCGGGGCAGCGCGTGATGCCTTACTGGAGCAGTATCTACGCCTCGGCACCTTTCACCTTTGAAGCCGTCGACCCTGACTATGCCCAGCGTGCAGAAGCGACTCGTCACTTAGGTGGTCATATCATTGTGGGTGGGCATAATTATGGACAAGGCTCTAGTCGTGAGAATGCCGCCTTAGTGCCCCGTTATCTGGGTTTACAGGCTGTGTTGGCAAAAAGCTTTGCGCGTATCCACTGGCAAAACTTAATCTGTTTCGGCGCACTGCCATTAACGTTTATCGATCAGGGCGATGCTGATCGATTAGCTCAAGGTGACAGTGTGGTCATTGAAAACGTGCATGCCCAGATCGCCAGTGGCCCTACATTAGAAGCAGAAATTGTCGGCAAAGGAATGGTTCGGCTACATCATGGGTTGAGTGAGCGCCAGCGTGAGCTTTTACGGGTAGGCGGCGTCATTAATCATCTTAAAGCGCGCCAAGCCTAAGCACGTCTATTATTAAGAAGCAGTCAGAGCTATTGAACAGCAGCTTTTTACGACGGAAGAGCGAGCCAAAAATGAGTGACTACTTACTAGATGAATCCCCCTTAAGCCCAGGTGTGATTTATCGATTATTATCCGGCGCTATTTGCCCCCGGCCCATTGCCTGGGTGTCCACCCAGGATAAGCAGGGAAACGCTAATTTAGCGCCGTTTTCTTTCTTCAATGTCGCCAGTGTGAACCCTCCGGTACTGGCGTTTTCGCCCCTACTCAATGGCAGCGGCGAACTCAAGGATACGGTGCGCAATTTAAACGAAGTAGCCGAATGCGTTGTGCATGTGGGTAGTGAGGGATTGATTGAAGCACTCAATGCCACCAGTGCTAGCCTGCCTCCAGAAGATGATGAATTTACCCTGGCAGGGTTGGATAAAGCTGACATGGTAGGCGTTAGCGTTCCACGCATAGCCAATGCTCCCATTGCGTTTGGCTGCAAGCTATACGATATGATCAGGTTTGGCGACCAGCCGCTAGCAGGTACGTTAGTGCTGGCGCAAGTGTTATCTATCCACATTGATGACACGCTATGGGATGGCCGCCATGTCAGTATGGATCTGCTCAAACCCGTGGGGCGTTTGGCCGGCAGTGATTATATCCGCATTAGTGATCGCTTTGCGATTGAGCGGCCAGCTTAAATGAGTAGCTCTACTAACTAATTGCTATGTAAAGAAAAATAAGAAATTGCAAGTGCAGGTAATTAATTTGTTACACATTGGGTAATAATTATTACTTAGAAATTAACGATAACTAAGCTTTAGTCGTATATTCTCCTGCCGATAGTAATGGGTAATAGATCGGTAATGTAGGGCGCGCGATGGTTCTCATCGCCTGCCTCTTAATATGCCATTAACGTGGTGGAGAAGTGGTCTAGCTAGCAGGGAGCAGATCAATGCGACGATTGAGTATTATCTCTTTTAAAAAAATATTGTTAAACGCCACGTTATTGGTGGGAGCGCTAGTATCCTCACTGTCCCAGGCTGAGCTTACCTTTGGCATTGTTGCCCCTTCCAGCGGCGGTGCTGCGCCGCTGGGGTTGGGTATGCAAAAGGGTATTGAAAGCTACTTTGCTGAGGTCAATGCGGCCGGTGGTATTAATGGCCACTCCCTCAAACTAGTGGCAATGGATGATCAGTATCAGCCGCTTCAAGCCGCACGCCATACCCGCCAACTCATTGAAGACGATCTGTTGGCGGCCATAGGTAATGTGGGAACCCCAACAGCTACCGTCACGATTCCGCTGCATAACGAGTATAAGACGTTACTTTACGGCGCCTTCACGGGGGCAGGAGGATTGCGTAAGGCACCACCTGACCGCTACGTAATTAATTACCGGGCCAGCTACCTTCAAGAAACCGCCGCGATGGTGGATGGGTTGCTGGAAGCCGGTATTTTACCGGAAGAAATTGCCTTCTTTACCCAGAACGACAGCTTCGGCGATGCTGGGTATAATGGCGCCACTCAAGCACTGGCTTCACACGGCTTTGGAAATATTGCTGCCTTAGCGCATGGGCGTTTTACCCGGGGTACCCGCAATATTCATCAAGGGCTAGCGTTGATTCTTCAAGCGCCGGTGACACCGCGTGCCATTATCATCGTGAGCACTTATGGCCCTGCAGCTGATTTTATTCGCGAAGCCCAGGTCGACCTTCCCGATACGCTATTCCTAAATGTCTCTTTCGTGGGTAGCCAGGCGCTTCTGGATGAGTTGGGAGAGCAGGCGGAAGGGGTAATTATTACTCAGGTAGTACCACCGTTGGATGCCGATTTGCCTGCTGTTGAAGCCTATCGCCAAGCGCTAGAAACCCATGCGGCGGGCAGCGAGCCAGACTTTATCTCACTTGAAGGTTATCTCGCTGCCAAGCTCTTCGTCGAAGGTGTGAAAGCAGCAGGCGCAGACCCCGATCGTGAGGCTATTGTGAATGGATTGCTCGGCCTGGGATCAATCGATATTGGCTTGGAAGAACCCCTCACCCTAGGGCGTAATGACCATCAAGCAAGTGATGCTGTGTGGTCCACCATTATCACAAACGGCCGTTTCGAGTTGGTGGAATGGGCGAGCCTGTTGCCATAACCCCTACACATTATCTGCATGACCCCTGACACAAGTGAAATTCGATAATGAAAAAGACGTTAAGTATTCGAGCCATGTTGATCAGTCTGTTTTTAGCGGCGGTGCTAGGGGCAGTGGTACTGGCGGCTACGGGCTGGACCACCAATCAACGACTGATTGACTCGCAGCGCTATATTACCGGTGAGGTGTTGCCGCTGCAGGATGCCAGCCGAGGCATGGTGCTGACCATGGGCGCATTTGGGCAACGCCATGCGGATTTATTGGCTGCAGAAAGTTCAACAAGCCTTGATGAGATTACCTCACAAACGGCACTGGATGAACGCTTTCGTAGCGCACGGCAAGGGCTTGAAGGGGTTGATCAATCCGAAAGCTTGCATACTTTAGACAGCCATTATCAAGCGCTGCTAAGTGGCGATGCGGCTCTGGAGGCAGTACGCCGTGAAGAGCTGAGTTTGCAAACGCAGATGGCCGAACGTATAGAAGCTATGCAAGCGTTAATTACCCAAGTGATGCTTAGTGCCGAAGATATGGCCGGGCGCACAGCATTGGCGCAGGTTCGTAGCGATAGGAATCAGCGTGAGTTAATGGAAGCGTGGCGTGAAGACGGCATGACCACACTGCCGACACAATTACTCGATAATATGTTTATGGTTCAAGCTGATATTGGACGCTTAAGCGGTAATGCGCGCATGGCGTTAGCGATGTTATCGGACCTTGGGCGTCAGATGATGCAAATGGGCAGTGCCGATGCGCTGGTTAATTTGCGCCATAACGAGATTTCCCAGCAGGTGGGTCTTGCTCGCCAGTCATTGGCGGCCATTGCGGCGGCGCCTAGCACGGAAGCGGAGCAGCGCTCGCTTATCAATGATTTGGATGGCGTCATTGTAGAGCTTGAAGGGCTGATGGTGTCAGATGACAACGCTGTTTACGCGCTGCGCTTACAGCAGCTTGAGCTACACGCTCAGGTGCAGGCAGCGTTAATCAACGTTGCTCAAGCCATGGAGCAAATGCGTGGGGCGCTGAGCGATGTCGAAGCATATACCGTTGGGCAGGCAGATAGTGCTGCGACAGAAGCTGAGACGTTAGCCAATGCAGGCCGTTCGTTATTGATTATAGTAACCCTGGTGGTGATTGTGCTGCTGGCGATCTTTGGCTGGCGTACCTTGGTGCGCGTGCTTGGTCCGCTGGTCGCCATGCGTCGCCAAATGGAAGATATTAGCGGGGCGGCAGGGGAGAATGCCGATCTTTCCATGCGCCTTGAGCTGAAGCGTAACGATGAAGTAGGCCAAACTGCCCAAGCATTTAATAACATGATGGATACCTTTGAAGGCATGGTGGCGCAAATTCGCGAAAGCGCTGAAGCCATCGCGTCGAGTAGCCGCCAAATTGCTGCGGGTAATGAAAACCTCTCCCAGCGTACTGATCAACAGGCGGCATCGCTGGCTGAAACAGCCTCAAGTCTTGAAGAGATTACGGCCACCGTTAAGCAAACCGCCGAGTACGCTGACCAAGCCAAAGACGCGAGCGGTAGCGTTGATCAGCGCGCGCGTTCAGCCGGCGACGTTGCTAAGCGCACCACTCAGGCGATGGGCGATATCCGCCAAGCGAGTGAAAAGATCACCTCAATCATTAAGGCTATTGACGATATCGCCTTTCAAACCAATCTATTGGCGCTAAACGCCTCCGTTGAAGCCGCAAGGGCAGGCGAGCAGGGGCGAGGCTTTGCCGTGGTCGCCCAGGAAGTACGGAAGCTTGCAGGGCGTAGCGCAGAGGAAGCAGCGCAAATTCGCCACTTGGTTGATGATAGTGTTGCCAAAGTTAGCGAGGGTGAGCAGCTTGTGAATGCTTCAAGCAAGCATCTACAGGACATTATTGATAGCCTTGGCGAGGTAACTCGCTACGTCACCGAAATTGCAGGAGCAACTCACGAGCAATCTGCGGGTATTGATCAGATCAATCAGGCGATTTCGCAATTGGATCAAGTGACCCACCAAAATGCTCGCCTGGTGCAAGAGGCTACTACCGCTAGCCATACGCTGGATGACCGTGCTGGCGACATGCACACCCTGGTAGGGCGCTTTCGTGTAAGCCAAGGGGCAGGGCAGCGCCATCTTGCACTGCCGCAAAATGAGGAAGTTACCCTGTAGTAACCGATTACTACCCGATGGTGAAAAGCGCTTGCTAGTCTCATTTCACACGCTCGGCGTGTGCTCTCGATAAATAACGATAAGGAGACTGAGATGAGCAGCAAGCGCATTTTAATGATCACCGGCGACTTTACCGAAGACTACGAAACCATGGTGCCGTTTCAAGCATTGATGGCGGTCGGCCATCGCGTTGATGCGGTGTGCCCCGGCAAAGCCTCAGGCGATACGGTAGCAACAGCCATTCATGACTTCGAAGGCGATCAAACCTACTCTGAGAAGCCTGGCCACAGGTTTGCTCTCAATGCTGATTTCGCCAGCATTAACCCCGCCGATTACGATGCCCTGGTGATCCCTGGTGGTCGCGCGCCGGAGTATCTTCGCCTAAACAAAGAAGTGCTAACGATGGTTCAGCATTTTTTTGAAACCCATAAACCGGTAGCCGCCATTTGTCATGGCGCGCAGCTATTAGCTGCTGCCAAGGTGCTCGAAGGAAAACAGTGCTCCGCTTACCCGGCTTGTCAACCGGAAGTAGAGCTTGCTGGCGGTCATTTTGCCAACCTCGATGTGACCGACGCGGTAACCGATGGCAACTTGGTGACTGCTCCCGCCTGGCCTGCTCACCCAGCTTGGCTAGCGCAATTTATGGTTCTGCTAAATAAGTGAATATGCCAGATAAGCTATTACGACGTTCGTGCCCAGCCTCCGCTGGGCACATTCAGCGATAGCCCGCTATGCTCATAGTGGGGTAGGAGATTACGATGCTTATTACTCACCTGCGCAGAGACAACGCCCATGTGTAAACTCTTTATTCAAGCAGACCCTGAGCTATGGCGCAGCGCAACGCACTCGTTGCGTATTGATGGCATGGTGACCAGTGTGCGAATGGAGAATTACTTTTGGCACATTCTTGAAGAGATTGCCCAGCGGGACGCGATGAACACCGCGCAAATGATTACCCGTCTTTATCATGAGTCCATTGATGCTGGGCATGATCTAGGTAATTTCACCTCATTTTTACGCGTGTGTGCGCTGCGTTATCAAGCACTGCAATTAACAGGCGATATTCCCATTCAACATCAAGTGTCCATCGCGACGCTGGATGCTGAGCACATTTTAGCGCGTGAAAGCAGCCGTAACGCAGGCTCGCTGCACTAAACTTGCTACTCTAAAAAAGCTCTATTCGAGCCGAGCTGCTAGCGCGCTCAAAAACTCTTCAATTCGCGCCGCATTGGTGCCTACATCACTGGCGCCAAGTCTTGACGCTGAGCGCATATCCACCTGAACGCCGCTGTCAATTTCCGTTAAGCGGATAACAATGTCATCCTCAAAACCAAACCAGCGCGTGGTGGCGGTGGCTTCTATACGACTATCGGTGATCTGAGCGATGCGCCAGCCAGCCTCTTCGGCTTCTGATTGAGCTGCCGCTAATACCATTTGCGGCGCGGCATTCACGACCAGCGGCTTAACCATCGGATAGGCCGATTGCTGCTGGCGGGCAGTGGCGTCGCCGGGGTAGTCCACCGCATTAGGTGCTGCTTCACGGGCCTCGACCAATGCTTCAAAGGTAGGTGGGTTCTGCATGTCGGTTGTTATATCGTGAATAGCAGGCACGTCTTGAGCGCGTTGCCAGTGTTGCCAAGGCACGTAAAGCAGCGCTGCAGCCCCCACTATGACCAGCGTTCCCACCAAGGCGGGGGCAAAACGGCGTGCAAACATACTAAACAGCAGCGCAATAATACTCACCGCTACTGCTGCGCCAGCGGCGTAAACGCCGTTGCGCAGTAAGTTAAAGGCCTCTCCTAACGTGATCAGTTCGCCACGATAAGCTGGGCCTGCCCCCGCCATCAACACTACTGCCGCTACTAGCAGTAGCGTGGCTAGGCCGGCCAGTACGCGTGGCCAGCGACCGCCGCGAGGGCGTGGGGCTGTTAGTCGCGTTGCCATGTTTTCTCCATACCACAACGTATTCAGTAAAACATTTGAGCTATTCTTAGCACAAATGTGGCTAATGCGTGGTCATATTTTTAGCTTTATAAAACCTGACGAAAAGGTGTTTATGTCTAATAACGCAGTCCCGCTACGTCAATTACTGCTAAGTGTACCGCGTGACGCACTGCCAATGACCTATCAACAGGTCGCCGTCGCACTAGCGTTGACGCCGCCGCGCACTATTGCCCAGGTGACTCAGGCGCTTGAGCAACTAATGCGCGAGGATGCTGCGCAGCAAAAGCCCTTTATTGCAGCGCTGGTCGTCAGCCGTCGGGGCGATGGTTTGCCTGGCGCGGGCTTTTTTGAGTTAGCCACTGAATTGGGGCGCTTTCCCACCGATAAGGCGCTGCACGAAGCGGCTTACTGCACTGAGTTTGAGCGAGCTATTGGCGAGCGAGAAAAGCTTTCCCATTAACTATCGCTACGCTGATGGGGCGTTTTGCGCAGTGGGTCTAACAAAGGGCCAAGCCCATTGTGATCAATCTCGTGCATTAAATGCAGTAACTGTCCAATCTCACCGGACGGAAACCCCTCTCGGGCAAACCAGTTTAGATAAGGGCCGGGAAGGTCGGCGATAATCCAGCCTGCATGTTTTCCAAACGGCATGGTACGAGTGACGAGCTTTTCCAAATCCTCTGGTTTCATAGCTTAAATTCCATTCATTCTCATTTAAGTAAGGTTGCATGTTCCCGAGATGGCGTATTTTTGTTAGACTTTAGTCGACAAATAATACCCCCTCCGAGGCCGGACGCCTATCGTTCCGGCGCGTCCTTTCTGTATCGTCAGGGACATGACATGCAAAAACGTTTTAGCCTTTTACTCTGCTCACCGCTGCTCGCGTTGGCAACCATTATGCCGCTTGCCGCAGATGAGCCTGTTGATGTGGTGTTAATTGGCGGCGGCATTATGAGCGCAACCTTAGGTACCTATCTACAAGAGCTTGAGCCCGAGTGGAATATCCACCTTTATGAGCGTTTGGATCAAGTCGCCGACGAGAGTTCAAACGCCTGGAATAATGCCGGTACCGGTCATTCCGCTTTTTGTGAAATGAATTACACCCCTGAGCAAGAAGACGGCAGTGTCGACATTCAGCGCGCGGTGAATGTGACCGAGCAGTTTGAAGTGTCTCGTCAATTTTGGTCGCATCAGGTTGATAACGGCATGCTTGACGCGCCGGAATCATTCATTAGCACGGTGCCCCACGCAAGCATTGTGTGGGGGGAGGATGACGTAGCGTTTCTTCGCGAACGCCATGCCACTATGGTACAAAATCCTCTTTATGCGGGCATGGAGTACTCTGAAGACCGCCAAGAGATTGCTGAGTGGATGCCGCTTGTTATGGCGGGCCGTGAGGACAACGATACGCCGGTCGCCGCCACGCGTATGCAAATGGGCACCGAAGTGAACTACGGTGCGCAAACGCGTCAGATGGTTGATTCATTGGCGCAAAGCGTCCACTTTACGTTGGGTCTTAGCAGTGAAGTGCGCGATTTAGAGCGTAATGATGACGATACCTGGAAAGTAACCGTTGCCAATCTGGCTAGCGGTGAAGAAACCAGCGTTAATGCCCGCTTTGTGTTTATTGGTGCTGGTGGCGCTGCATTACCGCTGTTGCAGGCGTCGGGTATTCCTGAAGCAAAAGCCTATGCGGGCTTCCCAGTGGGCGGGCAATTCCTTTACACCACTAATCCTGATGTGGTCTCTCAGCACCTTGTGAAAGTGTATGGCAAAGCGGGCGAAGGCTCCCCGCCTATGTCCGTTCCTCACCTTGATTTACGCTATTTGGATGGCGAGCCCGCACTGTTTTTTGGTCCCTTTGCTACTTTCTCTAGCAAGTTTCTAAAAGAGGGCTCATGGACGGATCTGTTTAGCTCCATGACCTTTAATAATACCTGGCCGATGATGGAAGTCGGGTTGGATAACTTTAACCTTGTGCGCTATTTAGTAGGCCAAGTGCTGATGTCTGAAGGTGACCGGTTTGAAGCGCTGCAAGAGTACTACCCTGAGGCCAACCAGGATGACTGGGAGCTGTGGACAGCTGGCCAGCGTGTGCAAATTGTTAAAAATGATGAAGAGCAGGGTGGGGTATTGCAGTTCGGCACTGAGATTGTCAGTGCTGAAGATGGTTCGATTGCCGCCTTGTTAGGCGCATCCCCCGGAGCCTCAACGGCACCTTCCATCATGCTAAACCTGCTTGACCGCGTTTTCCCTGAGCAGGTCGCCAGTGCGCGGTGGCAGGAAACGCTAACCCAAATCGTGCCTTCTTATGGCCAGCGCTTATCGGAAAATCCTGAGCTGTTAAGCGAAGTGCGTGCTTATACCGCGCAAACGCTTAATTTAGATGAGCCATTAAATCTGGCTGCAAATAGTGATGTGAGCGATCAACCGTCAGTTGCAGAAGACAACGCATCTGATGAGACGGTCGATGATGAATCAAGCGAGGACGAACCAACCGAGGGCACTGAAAGCGAAACCCAGGAAGATGCGTTAACAGAAGTGTAACGGTCTCTTCAAATAGCATTTAACCGCTAAGTTGAACGGCGCTATCCTCGTTGATCGGGGGTAGCGTTTTTTTTATGGCTATTTTATATCTGCTTTTATTTAGCGATTGTGTTCCGGTTGCTGGGCAGTATCACTAATGAGTTGGGCAAGTGCCCGGGCGGGGTCGCTAAGATGTCCGCTGGTAGGGTGAATCAATCCTATATCGCGGTGAAAGGTTCGCTCACCTAAATCAATCGCACGCACTTCATCAGGCCAGTGCTGCTGGGCTATTGCCTGAGGCACTAAGGCAACGCCTACCCCTTTGGCGACGAGTTTAACGATGGCCTCTAGCTCGTCCACCTCGCATACCTCGTGCACCTTGCAGTGGTTGTCGCGTAGGAAACGGTCGACCTGGCGACCACCAAAGGAGGCGCGGTCATAGCGTATGAATGGGTGGGTAGCTAGCAGTTCACGCCATTGGTCGCCGTTAATATGCGCGGGCGCGATGAGGCGAAAAGGCTCATGGGCAAGTGGTGTCCAGCGTAAATCACTATGCAGCGAAAAGGGTGGGCGAATGATCACCGCCATATCCAGTTCGCCTGCATCGACCTGATTTACCAGTTCCATAGAGAGCCCAGGCACTACGCGCGTGCGGCACTCGCGAAAAGTATGATGAAAGCGTGCCAGGGCGCCAGGCAAAAGCGATCGCTGTATCGAGGCAATGGCGCCAATATTGATACGTTGCGTCGTGGGTTGGCCTGTGCCGGAGCCGCCCAGCGTGCTGTAGAGGGTTAACAAGGCATGGGCTTGCTGCAGCGTTTCCTGTCCCCGTTGGGTCAGTATGGCCGCTCGGCCTTTACGTTCGAACAGCGCGATACCCAGCTCCTCCTCCAGGCGTTTCATTTGCGCGCTCACCGCCGCTTGGGTTAGGCCGATTTTGTTGCCTGCTGCAGCAAAGGTACCTTCCTGGGCTACCGCTAGTAATGTTTTTAGCTCGCGGATCATTGATAAATCCTTTTTGTGAACCAGCCAAATATATATTGATTTTATTTTCCCATGCATCGTCCTAGGATGAATACAGCGTGGCAGCATAAAGTGCCACTCATCCCCAAAACTAATAAGCTGGAGACGACGATGAGCCTTTCACCCTTCCATTTGGCTATTCCTGTATACGATGTAGCGCTGGCACGTGCATTTTATAATGACGTATTTGGCTTAGAAGAGGGGCGTTCCAGTGAACAGTGGGTCGACTTTAATTTCTTTGGTCACCAACTAGTGATCCATGAGCAGCCCAAAACGCCTGGCCAAGAGAGCGCTCATTCTAATCCAGTCGATGGGCACGATGTACCGGTGCCTCACTTTGGTGTGATCTTAGGGTGGGATGAATGGGAAGCCCTAGCCGAGCGTTTGAAAGCGCGTGAGACGCAATTTGTGATTGAGCCCTATATTCGCTTTAAAGGCGAAGTGGGTGAGCAGGCCACGATGTTTCTACTCGACCCATGCGGTAATGCGTTAGAGTTCAAGGCGTTTAAAGATATGAGTCAAGTCTTTGCTAAATAATTGGCTTTGCAAATAAAGGGTGTTCGCCAAACAGTGTGCGCGAAATAATCCCAACACAGAATGTCTGTTCTAAGCTCTTAAGGACTGCTCCTGGCGGCGATGCTGCAGCGGGGACTCGCCAAAGTAGCGTTTATAGTCGCGGCTAAACTGAGGCACGCTGCGGTATCCAACCGCCGCAGCGGCCTGATTAACGTTGTGATTATCCTGTAGCAGCAACTGCTGCGCTTTGATCAACCGCAGGCGTTTTAAGTACTGTGCTGGTGAGGCGCGAGTAATCTGCTTAAAGTGCTGGTGGAACGTCGAAGTACTCATGTTGGCCTGAGAAGCCAACTGCTCCACGCTAAAGTCATCAGCAAAATGGCTGTGAAGCTTAGATAGCACCTGCACGATGCGTGAGTAGTTACCATGCCCTAATACCAGCGCCCTTAGCGCTTCGCCTTGCTCCCCCTTCAGCGCTTCAAAAACCACGTCGCGAATGCGCGCTGTGCCCATGGTGCGGCACTCTATTTCCACATGCAGCGTGCGGGTTAAGCGCAACACGGCGTCTTGCATGCCCTCTGTCATGGCCACGGAGGCCATCGGCAGCGGTGCCAGGACATGACCGCTCGTATCACCCATCGCGGTTACCATTTCACTTAATAGCGCCGGGTCCAAACGTACTGAAATACCCAGCAGAGGGGCTTTTGGAGAGCCATAGGTTTCGCACTCAAACGGCAGAGGCAATGTTTGCACTAAGTATTGACCGGGGTCGTAGAGGATCTCGCGATCCCCCAGATAACCTATTTTACGCCCTTGGGCAATGATGGTTAGGCTGGGCTCATAGAGGAGCGGCGTGCGCACTTGATGGCGGCTTAGGTAAAGCAGCGACACGCCGGGCAGAGGAGTCACCGTCATGCCATCGCTTTTAACAAGTGGGGAGATAACGTTGGCTAGCGTATTGCCAGCCTGAGCAGTGGTGACCATAACTACATCACTCGTTTTTAGTGGCTTTTGTATGATCATAGCTATTTTTCCACTATTTTTGTTATTTTATTACGCTGTGTCGGAGTAATTGGTAAAAATCTCGTAGTTTCAATCATCGCTATCCCTGCTCATTAGGCGAATACTGTCTACATGCCTCGCACGCGAGCGTTACTGCTGATTGATAAGCAGTGTTATGAAGACACGATGGAGTTTTACTGATGAGTCAAGCCAAATCCTATGCGGCATTTGCTGCTGATAAGCCCTTAGCACCGTTTAATTTTGATCGCCGCCAGCCGCGCGCCGATGATGTCGCCATTGAAATTCTCTACTGTGGCGTCTGCCATAGTGATTTGCACTTTGCGCGCAACGACTGGGGCATGAGCCAGTACCCTGTTGTGCCGGGCCATGAAATTGTCGGCCGCGTTACGTCTGTGGGCGATAAAGTCGCGCGTTTCAAAGCCGGAGACTTAGTCGGTGTGGGTTGCATGGTCGATTCATGCCGATCTTGCTCTGCCTGCAAAGATGGCGTCGAGCAGTACTGCCTGGAAGGCTTTACCATGACCTACGGTAGCGAAGACCGCCAGGATGGCACCATTACTCAGGGCGGCTACTCCGACTCCATCGTGGTCAGCGAGCACTTCGTGCTGCAAATGCCTGATGGTATTGATCTAGCTTCTGCAGCGCCGATTCTCTGCGCGGGGATTACTACCTATTCACCCCTGAAGCATCACGGCGTCGCTAAAGGCCACAAAGTGGGCGTGATCGGTATGGGTGGTTTAGGCCACATGGGCGTTAAACTGGCCAAAGCGCTGGGTGCTGAAGTGACGGTATTCACGCGTACTGACGCGAAAGTTGAAGAAGCCAAGCGTAATGGCGCTGACCACGTCGTCGTTTCCAGCGATCAAGCGCAGATGGACGCAGTCGCTGAAACCTTCGACTTCATGCTAGACACCGTGCCCGTGCAGCACGATCTCAACCCGTACCTTAAGTCGCTGAAGTATGATGGCACGCACATTATCGTTGGGCTGTTGGAGCCCATTGAACCAGCTATTGAAGCGTTCAACCTGGTGTTTAAGCGTCGCGTGGTTGCCGGTTCGCTGATAGGTGGCATTGCCGAAACCGAAGAGTTACTCAAACTGTGCGCTGAAAAAGGCATTACTTGTGATATCGAAATGCTCGATATCAACAATATTAATGAAGGCTTTGAGCGGATGGAGAAAGGCGACGTACGCTATCGTTTTGTGATTGATATGGCGACGCTGAAAAACAGCGCCGCCTAAATAACAGCGCACCTACCAAGCTTGCTGCCCGTTCGGTGGAGATGGCTTTGTTGGTAATACGCGTTTAATTAAATGAAATGGCCCGCGTCCTTTAACGGACCCGGGCCATTTTTCAGTTAGCCACTCTGGACTAAGTGGCTTTATCCGCGGTGCGTTTGGCGGCCGCTTCGTGCAGCCAGCACTCCGGGTAACAGCAGTAGTCCTGCCAGTAGCCAAGCAGGCCAACTGCCGGTGCGTGTAAACGGCGTTAAGCCCTCCATGGCATAAAATTCACCGGTGAGCGATGCCGTTTGGAACTGCGGTGCACGCTCAACAATTTGCCCATTGGCATCGATAATGGCGGTAATGCCGTTGCTGGTGGCGCGAATCACATAGCGGCCATTCTCAAGCGCTCGTAGGCGTGCCATCTGCAGATGCTGATGGGGGCCAATAGAAGCGCCAAACCAGGTGTCATTTGAAACCGTCATGATTACACCGCTGTCTTGGGCGCGGCGAGCGACTAACTGCGGGTAAATAATTTCATAGCAGATCGCATTGCCAATATTAATCCCGGCGGCCTGCATTGGTGTTTGCTGGGCAGCGCCCTTGGTAAACGCCGACATGGGCAAATCGAAAAAATTAATCGCACCACGTAGCACGCTTTCCAGCGGTAGGTATTCACCAAACGGCACCAGGTGCTCTTTTTGGTAGCTGCCCTCTACATTGCCCACGCCAATCACGCTATTGAAATAGCGTTCCTGTGCGTCGCGTTGAACGATACCGGTGAGAAGAGCGACGTCAGGCGGTAAGTTAGCCTGTACTCGTTCCAACACGGGCCGAGCCTGAGTTTCCATCATGGGAAGAGCGGTTTCAGGCCATATGATCAGGTCGACCTCATCGGCAACTTGGCGTGTCAGCTCGCTGTAGGTGTTGGCCGCCACGCGCTGGCCTTCTGGCGTCCACTTTAATAGCTGCGGTAGGTTGCCTTGCAAGAGTGCCACGCGGGTGGGCTCGCTTACCGGCGTGGTCCACTGCTGGGGCAAGACCAGTGGGATTAACCAAATGGCCGCCAGGGGGGCGAGCGTCCACCACTGGCGGCGTAGCAGGAGCTCAGCGGCGAATGCGCCGCTAAGTGCGACCAGTAGCGAAAGCAGATATACCCCACCAACGGGCGCCCAGGCGGCCAATGGCGAGTCTACATAGCCAGAGCCAAGCAGCAGCCAGGGAAAGCCGGTAAACAGGTAGGTACGCAGTACTTCGCCTAATACCCAGGCGCCTGCAAAACTGATAAACGCCAGTCGCGCAGTGGTAAAACGCCGGTATAGCCAAAAAGTACCGGCAAAAAATAGCGCCAAAATGGTGACGAACAGCGCCGTTAAGAAGACTGCCAACGGTACGCCGGTATAGCCATAGTCATGAATAGAGACATATACCCAGGAAGTACCGCTGGCAAATAGCGCCACGCCATATAACCAGCCTTTTAGCGCTGCCTGGGCAGGCGTTAAGCTGTGTAGACCAACATAGAGCAAACCAATCGCTACGGGGCCTAACCACCAAAACTCAAAGGGGGAAGCGGTTAACGTGGTAAAACCGCCCGCTACCAGGGCAGCAAGCAGCTGTAACAAAAACGCGGGGGGTAAGCCCATAGCGATAACCTTTTGTCGGTAAGGTTTGAAGGAAAAGGTTCGAAGGATAAGGTTCGAAGATAATGCGGAGCGACAAACAACAGCCCTGGCTAGGCTAGTTTGTCCTCTTTTTCTTCGTCTACATCGTCGTCACGTCGGCTGTCGCGGTAGGCTTCGAGTAGGCGAATGCGCCGAGTGTCGGCATTGAGAATGACAAATCGCCAGCCGCCGAGAATGGTGTGTTCACCGCGACGGGGTAAATGACCGAACTGCTGCATCACCAAGCCGCCAACGGTATCAAACTCATCGTCAGAGAACTCGGCGTTAAAGCGTTCGTTAAAGTCTTCGATGGGCGTCAGCGCACGAATAGCAAAGTGGCCATTCTCTATCTCGCGAATATCGTCCTCTTCATCGGTATCGTGTTCATCTTCGATATCACCGACGATCTGCTCAAGAATATCTTCGATAGTAATAATACCCGCGGTGCCGCCATACTCGTCGACCACCACTGCCATATGATTGTGGGTATCACGGAACTCCTTAAGCAGGCTGTTAAGGCGTTTTGATTCAGGGATAAACATGGCCGGGCGCAGGATGTCTTCTAGCTTGAAGGCATCACGCTGAGCCTGAGTCTGGGAGAGCAGCGGTAACAGGTCTTTTACCAACAGGATGCCTTTTACGTCATCCAGATTTTCGCCAATCACCGGGTAGCGGGAGTGGCCAGTTTCCTGAATTAGCGGCAGGTAGCCATCGCTGGTCTGATCCAGCGCTATCGCGGAAACCTGCGAGCGGGGAATCAGTACTTCGCGCACCTGCTGATCGCTGATCTCAAGCGCACCTTCAATAATCATGATGGCGTCTTGATCCAGCTTTAACTTACCTGCGGTATGGCGTAAAAACGTCATCAGCTCATCGCGTGAACTGGGTTCGTCATTGTCTCCGGAAAGGGCGCCAAAGATTTTTTCGAGCCAGGATTTTTGATTGGGGTTGCTCGATCGGTCTTCGCTCATGCGTCAATTCTCTCGTTTGCGGGCAGACAGTTGCTATCTCATTAGCGATGTCGTTAGGTAAATTGCGTCGCCAGATAGCTGTTTTATCACTGAAACGGGGGATAGTACCAGATTAGTTGTTAGGTGATTTAACGCATCTGATATTAGACGATAAAGACGCTAAGCATTTAGTGATTATCGTCATCAGGGGTATGTATATCCACTGAATAGGGGTCGGGGATATTCAGTTCGGCTAGCAATTCGCGCTCAAACTGCTCCATCTCTTCAGCTTCCTGATCATCAATATGATCGTAGCCCATTAAATGCAAGGTGCCATGCACAACCATATGCGCGTAGTGGTGCTCAAGCGATTTGCCTTGCTGCTGAGCTTCGTGAGCTACCACGGCATGACAAATAACTAAATCGCCTAATAGGGGCAGGTCAATCCCCGGCGGGCTCTCAAAAGGAAATGACAGCACGTTCGTCGTTTTATCTTTGCCGCGGTAATCACGGTTAAGGGTCTGGCTTTCGGCTTCATCGACAAATCGGATGGTCACTTCACGGCGCGGGTCATCGGGATGATGCGCAAAAACACAGCCCACCCAGTAGGTGAGCTGTGCAAGAGTGGGAAGCAAGGGTTCGTTGATTGCCGCTTGCCGATCAACGATGAGTTCATTCATCGTGAGGCATCCCAAGAGCCCTCACGTGCGTGCATACGCGCATCGCGCTCTTGTTGGCGAACCTCACGACGAGCACGCTCTTCCACTTCCTGTTGAGATTCAAACATATCGTAGGCTTCGATAATGCGTTGAACCAACGGATGGCGTACGACGTCCTTGGCAGCAAAGTGAGTAACGCCAATCCCTGGGGTGTCTTTTAGCACGTCAAGCACCTGTATCAGCCCCGAACGTTGGCCTTTAGGCAGGTCGACCTGGGTGACGTCGCCGGTAATCACCGCCGTAGAGCCAAAGCCAATCCGGGTCAGGAACATTTTCATCTGTTCCGGGGTGGTGTTCTGGCTCTCATCAAGAATGATGTAGGAGTTGTTAAGCGTGCGGCCACGCATATACGCCAGCGGCGCAATTTCAATCACCTGACGCTCAATTAGCTTCGCGACCTGCTCAAAACCGATCATTTCATAGAGAGCGTCGTAAAGCGGGCGCAGGTAGGGGTCGATTTTCTGAGCTAGATCCCCCGGTAGAAAGCCAAGCTTTTCACCGGCTTCAACGGCGGGGCGCACCAGCAGTATCCGGCGTACTTCCTGCTGATTAAGCGCTTCTACCGCAGCGGCGACAGCAAGGTAGGTTTTACCAGTACCCGCAGGACCAACACCGAAATTGATATCGTGCTCACGGATGCTGGAAACATAGCGCTGTTGATTAAGCCCGCGCGGTTTGATCATGGTGCGCGGTGTGCGCATGATCACTTCACCGCTGCTTTCCGCGCCATCCTCGTCGTCTTCTATTGCTTCAAGTCCTGATTCCTGTAGGAAGAGATGCACGGTGTCTGCGTCCAGCTCACTAGACGCGGTTTCCCGATAAAGGTGTTCCAGCACGTTTGCTGCCGCCTTAATGCGATTAGCGGGGCCTGCCAGTTGAAACACATTGCCCCGGTTGCGCAGCGTCACATCCAGACGGCTTTCAATCAGCTTCAAATGCTCGTCCTGCTGGCCGCAAAGGCTGGCAAGTCGCTGCGGTTCATTGGGTTCAAGGCTTAAAGTAATGATGCGATTGGCCTGAGGTGTTGGCTGGCTCAAGAGTGGGAAACCCCTCGTTAGTGTGTGTATCGTTCAGCATACTGCCCCGAGCGGTCTCGGGGCAATTACCTGTGTTAATACGTGAACGATCAATAGCGCTCGGGTGAGGCAAGCTCGCCACGTAGCGAATTGGGGAATGCTTCGGTGATCTCGACATCAACAAAGTAGCCGATCAGCTCGGTGGGGTTAGCGGCACGGAAGTTAACCACCCGATTGTTCTCGGTACGACCGGAAAGCTGGCCGGGGTCACGCGGTGAGAAGCCGTTAACCAAAACGCGTTGAGTGCTACCTACCATGCGACGACTAATCTGCGCGGTTTGCTGAATAATCCGCTCTTGTAAAATCGCCAGGCGCTGTTTTTTAACACTTTCTGGCGTTTCATCCGGCAGGCCAGAAGCAGGGGTGCCGGGGCGGGCGGAGTAAACGAAGCTGAACGAATGGTCGAAGCCAATTTGATGAATCAGGTTCATTGTCGCTTCGAAATCTTCTTCTGTTTCGCCAGGGAAACCGATGATGAAATCAGAAGAGAAGCTAATATCCGGGCGATTGGCGCGGATACGCTCCATCTTTTCGACATACTCGGCCGCCGTATGACCACGTTTCATGGCCGTCAGAATGCGGTCTGAGCCCGACTGAACCGGCAAGTGCAGGTGGCTCACCAGCTCTGGAATATCGGCGAAAGCGTCCACTAAGCTATCGGTGAACTCTACCGGGTGGGAGGTCGTGAAGCGAACGCGATCAATTCCGTCGACGGCTGCCACGCAGGCAATTAGTTCAGCCAAGTCAATCTCATCGCCCAGCTGGTTCTCACCACGGTAGGCGTTAACATTTTGGCCCAGCAGGTTGATCTCACGCACGCCCTGGTCGGAAAGATGAATAACTTCATCCATGACCGCTTCAAAGGGGCGCGAGACCTCTTCACCGCGAGTGTAGGGCACTACGCAGAAGGTACAGTACTTGGAGCAGCCTTCCATGATCGATACAAATGCCGTGGCACCATCAGAGGTGGGCTTGGGCAGGTGGTCGAATTTCTCGATCTCGGGGAAGGTGACATCCACTGCGGCAATCTGGTTGTTGCTACGGGCATCCAGCATGGAGGGGACGCGGTGAAGAGTTTGTGGCCCAAACACCATATCCACATGTGGCGCACGCTTGCGAATGGCTTCGCCTTCTTGGCTAGCCACACAGCCACCCACGCCAATCACCAGGTTGGGGTTGGCATCTTTAAGTTTTTTCCAACGCCCCAGCTGATGAAATACCTTCTCCTGCGCCTTTTCGCGAATAGAGCAAGTGTTTAACAGAATAACATCGGCTTCCCGCTCATTATCAGTGAGTTCGAGCTGGTGAGATTCGCCGAGCAGATCCGCCATCCTGGAAGAGTCGTACTCGTTCATTTGGCAGCCGTGCGTTTTGATGAAGAGCTTCTTCGCCATCGGTACCTGTCATCTATGAGTCGTCGGGGGACGAGGATGAATGGAGTAGTGTCGCGCGGTCGACAAGTATGTTGTCCAGACCGCTGTCATGAGTAGATGTATTATACGGATACAGGAAACCAGCGGCTAGCGTTGATCTACAATCGATACTTGACCCTCACGTTTCTATGGGTATACTACGCACCGTGTTTGAGCAGTTCCTCGATAGCTCAGTTGGTAGAGCAAATGACTGTTAATCATTGGGTCGCAGGTTCGAGTCCTGCTCGAGGAGCCAATATTTTTCTTGAAATTTAAGATAAATGGTTCTGCTTAAAGCACGATTGCTTTTGAAAAAAAGCTTTAAGAAAAGTTTTAAAAAACAGCTTTAGAAAAACAGCTTATGATGTTCCTCGATAGCTCAGTTGGTAGAGCAAATGACTGTTAATCATTGGGTCGCAGGTTCGAGTCCTGCTCGAGGAGCCAAGCCGTACTACTGCTAGTTTTTATTTTAACTACCTGTGCTTGATACGCTGTTCAGGTAGCGCATTATTCCTCGATAGCTCAGTTGGTAGAGCAAATGACTGTTAATCATTGGGTCGCAGGTTCGAGTCCTGCTCGAGGAGCCATTTAGTTTTCCAGTATTCTTCTATTTTCGATACTTTTTTCTTGCCCGCTGCTTAATAGCATTTGGGCTTTTTGTTGTGGCTGGCGTTTAGTATCCGAACGCATGGTTACTGTTGGCCTCTCCAGTGACGTAGACTAGATAAATAATCAATAAGTTTAGGAAGAGCATTGTGGGTAACGTAAACACACCGCAAGCCTTGCAGGTGTTTAAGTGTTTAAGCGATGAAACACGTTTGATGCTAGTGCTGCTGATTGCCCAGGAGCAGGAGCTGTGCGTGTGTGAGATGACCCATGCGCTGCAGGAGTCGCAGCCTAAAGTGTCGCGCCACTTGGCTCAGTTGCGCCAGTGTGGGCTATTGAGTGATCAGCGGGAAGGGCAGTGGGTCTATTATCGCCTTGCTCCTCAGCTCCCGGAGTGGGCGCAGGGAATTATCCAGGCCGGTAGTCGGGGAAGTGTCGTTCAATTGACGGCGCTCACCCAGCGCTTAACGAAAATGGGTGATCGGCCTGGTCGCCGTGCGGCGTTCTGTTGAAATAAGCGTTACTATGCAAAACGCCAGCCCTGTTTAAGGGCTGGCGTTTTTTTGCTTGATTGTTTAACGGCAGGCTAATCAGCGCTTAGCTGCCAACCGTTGGGTTTCCTTCAGGTGTGCATAGTCGAGGAGAACTTCCGCTGACTCTAGCACATAGGCTCTATCAACAGCCGTTGGGTCATCTTCTGTCGCGTCAGTTTCTTCTATTTCTTCGCTGTCATCCATCCGGGCATCCATCCACTCTTCCAGCTCATCAAGCCCCAGGGCGCGGCGGCGCTGGTTTTCCAAGGAGAGCTGTTCGGCTTCCTGGGCTTCCATTTCACGCTGACGCTGTTCGCGATTTAAGCTGACGCTGGTGTGCTGCTCGCGTAGCTGGCGCGCAAGTGTTGACTGGCGCTCCAGATAGCGGAAGTTGGGATTATCTTGCGCACGTGCATCGTGCTGCGCAATCAACTTATCCAGCATCGTTTCTGGTTCGCCATAGCGACGATATTGAACGTTCTGTACGGTATCCCACTCCAGGGCGTTATCCAGGCTGCTTTCGCCGATGCGCTCGGGGTCAAGTAGGCTTGGGAACGTGATATCTGGTTCAACGCCACGGTTCTGGGTACTGTCGCCCGAAATGCGATAGAACTTGGCACGGGTTAATTTGATCTGACCATGGCTAAGGTCATTGAGGGTTTGTACGGTGCCTTTGCCAAACGTAGAGGTGCCCAGTACGAGGCCGCGGCCGTAGTCCTGAATAGCGCCTGCAAAAATTTCAGATGCCGAGGCGGAGAGGCGGTTGACGAGCACACCTAGCGGGCCGTCATAAAGCGTACCGGCTTCGGTGTCACCATACAGCTGGATACGGCCTTGAGCGTCACGCACCTGAACGGTGGGGCCACGGTCAATAAACAGGCCAATCAGCGAATTTGCTTCCTGAAGCGCACCGCCACCATTGTTGCGCAAATCAAGCACGATGCCTTCCACGCCCTCTTCTTTAAGGCGCTCTATTTCGCGAGCAACGTCGCGCGTGGTGCTACGGTACTCTTCTTCTCCGGCTTGCCAGGCGTCAAAATCAACATAGAAAGTGGGGATGTTGATAACGCCAAGGCGATGGGGTTTACCATCGCGCTGGACTTCGATGACTTCGCCGTGCGCGGCCTGGTCTTCAAGACTGACAGTGTCCCGGGTAATTTCAACAGTTTGCGAGCGTGTCATATCCACTGCTTGAGCAGGTACGACGTCCAGGCGAACGATTGAACCTTTGGGGCCACGAATCAAGTCAACAACGTTATCTAGGCGCATGCCAACAACGTTGACCATCTCGCCATCTTCCTGTCCAACGGCAATGATGCGATCAGCGGGTTCCAGAACACCGGCGCGCTCAGCCGGGCCGCCAGGCACTAAGCTTGCGACTTTAACGTACTCGCCGTCAGATTGGAGTAGGGCGCCAATGCCTTCTAGCGAAAGGCTCATTTGAATATCAAATGATTCGCCTTGGCGTGGGGAAAGGTAGCCAGTATGTGGGTCAATACTGCTGGTAACCGCCGCCATTAGTACGCCAAAAACGTCTTCTGTTTCGGTTTGTTCAATCCGGGTAAGCTGGCCTTGATAACGCTGGCGCAGATTGTTTTCAATCTGCTCGTTGTCTTGGTCAGTTAATGCGAGGGTGAGCGCATCGTTTTTAAGCCGTTTGCGCCATAATTCGTCGAGTTCGCTTTTACGATTCGCCCATTGAGCGTCTTCACGATCAATTTCTAAGCGCTCATCACTATCAAACTCAAAATCTAGCCCTTCATCGAGCTGCGCCAGTAATGACTCTAGGCGAGCGCGTTGCCGCTGGCTAAAGGTGTCATATAAAGCGAAAGCGTCGTCCAGGTCACCGCTGAAGATAGCGTCTGCCATGCCGTTTTCGAGGTGACGATAAGGCTCGATATCGCCGCGTAGCAAATAGGCACGCTGACCATCAAGTATATCGAGATAGCGTTGGAAGGCATCCTGCGACCACGCTTCGTCAAAATTAATATCAGCATAGTGGCCGTAGCGGAGTGAATCCGCAATTTCCACTGCCGCCTGGCGTTGTTCGTCGGTCGGCTCTAGTTGCGCTAATGCGGCTGGGCTGGTAATAACCAGCATGACAGCCAAAGCGACCGAACGCGAAAGCGTTGCAAACAAGCTCATCAGTCAAGCTCTCCCGGATTTGTGTACACTCATTCTTCCCTAGACACGCATGTGACCCATGAGTTGCGTAGGTCGAGGGAGTATTGTAGCAGGTCACCTGCGCAATGAGGCTCAATCATTACAGTTATGAGGATTTCTATGTCCGACACTTTCAACGCTGATCGTTTAGCGCGCCTATGTGATTTCCTGCGTCAATCGCCTTCCCCATGGCACGCGACCAGTAATATGGCAGCACGATTGGAGCAAGCCGGTTTTCAGCGGCTGGAAGAGAAGGCAAATTGGCAGCTTGCACCTGGCAAGCGTTATTACGTTACCCGTAATGACTCAGCAATTATTGCATTTCAACTGCCTGCGTCGGAATTAACGGGGCTGCGTATGATTGGTGCTCATACCGATAGCCCGGGGTTGCACCTTAAACCTAACGCCACTCAACGCTCCGCTGGTTGGCTGCAGCTGGGGGTTCAGGTATATGGCGGTGTTTTGCTGGCGCCCTGGTTTGATCGTGATTTAGGGCTGGCGGGTAGGGTGCACGTGCGTCACGCTGATGGTCGTTTGGAAAGTGTGCTGCTTAATGTTGACCGGGCAATTGCCACGGTGCCAAGTCTAGCCATCCATCTTGATCGTGATGTTAACAGCGGTCGTCCGATTAACCCGCAGACACAAATGTCGCCGGTGTTAATGCAAAGCGATACCGCCACGCTGCCTGAGTTATTAGTGCAGTGGCTTAAAGAGCAACATGATTTAAGCGACATTGAAGTAGTAGATTTCGAACTCGGTTTTTACGATGTTCAGCCGCCATCACTGGTAGGCGTTAAGCGTGAGCTGGTAGCGAGTGCTCGGTTGGATAATCTGCTCTCCTGCTTTATTGGTCTTGAAGCGCTGCTAGCCTGTGATGGTTCACAAGGGGCTATGTTAGTCGCCAATGATCATGAAGAGGTAGGCAGCGCCAGCGCTTGTGGCGCTCAAGGACCCTTCTTGGCCGATGTGCTCAAGCGTATTAACGCACAGGTGGGCAGAGGGAGTGAAAAGGGCAGTGAAGAGTCGTTGATTCAGCTTGTTCAGTCGTCGCTGATGATCTCTTGTGATAACGCACATGCGCTACATCCTAATTTTCGCGATAAGCACGATGAGCGCCATGGCCCGACGATTAACGGTGGTCCGGTCATTAAAGTGAATGCCAGCCAACGTTACGCCACCAATAGCGTTACAGGCGCGCTATTTCGCGATGTCTGTCGCGAGGCAGATGTGCCAGTACAATCATTTGTGACGCGTGCAGATATGGGTTGCGGCAGCACCATTGGGCCGATTACCGCGACGGAAATAGGCGTGCCTACGATTGATGTCGGCGTGCCTCAGTGGGCGATGCACTCGATTAGGGAAACGGCAGGGACTAAGGATGTGGAGTATCTAACCCGCGCATTAACACGCTTTTTAAATCGCGCGACATTGAGTTAACGCTAGTTGAGCTAGAAACAGAAAGCCCGCTGACAGAATCAGCGGGCTTTTCGATATAAGCTTGGTGGCTACGCCCTGATTTGAACAGGGGACCCCATCATTATGAGTGATGTGCTCTAACCAGCTGAGCTACGTAGCCTTTCAACGGGGGCGAATGATACTGGCAATGCCCTCAGCCGTCAATGCTTTATTGCTGTTTCCGTTTACACATTAAAACGGAAATGCACTACATCACCATCTTTGACAATGTATTCCTTGCCTTCAAGGCGCCATTTGCCTGCGTCTTTGGCAGCCTGTTCACCGCCTAATGAGACAAAGTCATCATAGGCAACGACTTCCGCGCGGATAAAGCCTTTCTGAAAATCGGTATGGATGACACCGGCCGCTTCAGGTGCGGTAGCGCCTTCTTTCACTGTCCAGGCGCGCACTTCTTTAACGCCAGCGGTAAAGTAGGTTTGCAGGCCTAGTAGCGAGTAGCCTGCGCGGATAACGCGGTCCAGGCCAGGCTCCTCCATGCCCATCTCGCTTAAAAACATCGAGCGCTCTTCATCGTCCAACTCGGCGATTTCGGCTTCCAACTGATTGCATACCGGCACTACTAGCGCGCCTTCTTCGGCGGCGATCTCGTTAACAATATCCAGATAGGGATTGTTTTCGAAACCATCCTCGTTAACGTTAGCAATGTACATCGTCGGCTTAAGGGTTAAAAAACCAAAGCTCTTCACCTGACGCTGCTCTTCTTCGCTTAGCCCAAAACTACGCAGCGGGAAGCCTTCCGCAACATGGGGTTGAATGCGATCCAGAATCGCTTTGGTCGCAATCGCATCTTTATCACCGCCTTTGACCGAGCGTACCAGGCGCTGGCTGGCTTTTTCGACGGTATCAAGGTCGGCAAGCGCAAGTTCAAGATTGATTGTCTCAATATCAGCGCGTGGATCGACCTGATTGGCGACATGGATAACGTTGTCGTTATCAAAGCAGCGCACTACGTGGGCAATCGCTTGCGTTTCGCGAATATTAGCTAGGAATTTATTGCCCAAGCCTTCGCCTTTGGATGCCCCGGCGACTAAACCTGCGATGTCGACAAACTCCATGGTGGTCGGCAGCACTTTTTGCGGCTTGACGATCTCAGCGAGCTTATCAAGACGCGGGTCGGGCATCGGGACGATACCGACGTTCGGTTCGATGGTACAGAAGGGAAAGTTTTCTGCATCGATGCCTGACTTGGTCAAAGCATTGAATAGTGTGGACTTACCGACGTTGGGTAGACCGACGATGCCGCAATTGAAACCCATAAAATGTTCCTGAGAATAAGGTGATAGGGCGTAAAAGTAACCGCTATTCTACGAGATGAGCTAGCCGTCATCTACCGGCTTGCTTAGCCAGTGCCGGCAGGTTTAGTCAGGCTTAAGGCTATGTAGCTGATTCATGGCTTTGGCCCAGTCGCCATCGAGAGCCAACGGTAACGTTGCTAAGCACTCATCTAGCGCACGAACAATGCCTTCTTGCTCGGCTTTGCCGGGCCGACCCAACACATAGTTCGTCACCTGACGCGCCTCACCTGGATGACCAATGCCGATCCGCAACCGGTGAAACTGCTTCTGGTCGCCTAAGGCGCTAATAATATCGCGTAAACCATTATGGCCGCCGTGGCCGCCGCCAGTTTTATAGCGCGCCTGGCCGGGGGGCAGATCAAGCTCATCGTGGGCCACCAGTAAATTTTCTGGGCTTAGCTTGAAGAACTGACACAAGGCTGCCACTGCGGCACCGCTGCGATTCATGAAGGTAGCGGGGTTAAGCAGGTGTAGCTCATGGTTGCCCATGCGTGCTTTTGCATAGTGGCCGAAAAATTTCTTTTCCGGACGCAGTTCTGCATGGGCACTGCGTGCGATAGCGTCTACCAGCCAGAAGCCCGCATTATGGCGTGTGGCTTCATACTCTGCACCTGGATTACCTAATCCAATAATGGCCATTACCTGGCTCATCTTCCCACCTCCAGCAAATTTCCAGGAGAAATTTTGATCGCGCGTTTGTGTTGCTCGCAAAAAAAATCAAGCGCCGAGGCGCTTGATCTTAACATCAGTTTAGCATTACCTGGGTCATGCAGGCATGGCCCAGGTAGGGTGCTAAGCAGGATGGCTTACTCGGCGCTGGCGTCTGCTCCACCTTCGCCTTCACCCTCTTCATCTTCCTCAACGCGTACTTTTACTTTAGTAATGTTGAGAATGGCGTTGTCGTGCTCTTCACCGTGAGACAGGTCAACAGAAGTGACGCCGGCTGGCAGGGTAAGGTCAGACAAGTGCAGGGTGGTGCCAAGTTCGACCTTGCTGATGTCGATTTCCAAGAAATCAGGCAGGTCTTTTGGCAAGCAGCTGATTGCAATTTCATTGGCCAGTACGTGCAGTTCGCCGCCTTGATCTTTAATGCCTACGCATTTCTCTTCACCGGTCACGTGCAGCGGCACGTTGATGGTGATTTCGTGAGTAGCATCAACGCGCAGGAAGTCAGCGTGAGTCAGCAACGGTTTGAACGGGTGACGCTGCAGGTCACGAACAACCACTTGCTCTTCTTTGCCGTCGATCATCAGTTTGATGACTGAGGAGAAGAAAGACTCGTCTTCAATGGCTTTGTAGAAAGCAGTTTTTTCTACAGAGATAGACTGTGCGCCTTTCTCACCACCGTATACAACGGCAGGTACTAACTGGTTCGCACGACGCAGGCGGCGGCTCGCACCTTTCCCCAGGTCGTTACGAACGCTGGCTTTCAGGATAAAATCAGACATGGAATTGCCTCTTAGTTTAAGTAAGGAATACGCCGAAGACCGCGACCAGACGACGGCGCTTCCGTGGCCCCAAAAGGGGGCTATATCGTCAGGCGATTAGTGGAACATCGCGCTGACAGATTCTTCGTTGCTAACCCGGCGAATTGCTTCTGCGATCAGGCCGGCAACGCTCAACTGGCGAATTTTTCCGCTACGACGAGCAGTGTCAGAAAGCGGGATAGTGTCGGTCACCACCACTTCATCCAGTACGGAGTTGGTAATATTGTCGACGGCCGGGCCGGACAAAATCGGGTGTGTTGCGTAAGCAACCACGCGCTTGGCGCCATGCTCTTTTAACGCTTCCCCGGCTTTGCACAGTGTGCCTGCGGTGTCGATCATATCGTCGACAACAACGCAGGTACGGCCTTCGATCTCACCAATAATATGCATCACCTGGGCTTGGTTAGCCTGGGGGCGACGCTTATCAATAATGGCGAGATCAGCATTTAACTGTTTGGCGATGGCGCGGGCACGCACAACGCCGCCCACATCTGGCGAGACAACCACGAGGTCGCTGTAATTCTGACGCTCAATGTCATCAAGCAGAATGGGGGAGCCGTAAACGTTATCAACCGGGACATCAAAGAAGCCCTGAATCTGATCGGCATGAAGATCCATGGTCATCACGCGGTCAACGCCGGCTTTGACCATCATATCGGCCACTACTTTAGCGGAAATCGGCACTCGAGCAGAACGCACGCGGCGATCCTGGCGGGCATAACCAAAGTAGGGCAATACTGCTGTGATACGAGCTGCTGAAGCGCGACGCAACGCGTCGACCATCAGAATCAACTCCATCAAATTATCGTTCGTCGGTGCACAGGTGGACTGTAGGATGAAAACATCCTTGCCGCGCACGTTCTCATTGATCTCGACTGCGATTTCGCCGTCGCTGAATTGACCCACCGTAGCGTTACCCATACGGCTGTCTAAGCTCTCGGCAATTTTTTGAGCGAGTGCGGGATTGGCATTCCCAGCAAAAACCATCAATTTTGACACGCGCAGCCACCTTTGCAGTGATATGGATCGGGGGAGAAAACGCAGATCATACTTAAACCATGTGTAAAATAGGCCATGTGTAAACACTAGGTTGGCTGGGGTACCAGGATTCGAACCTGGGAATGCCGATACCAAAAACCGGTGCCTTACCACTTGGCGATACCCCAACAATGGCCTATTGCGATGGCCAGACGTTTTCAACTGCCCAGAGCGGGGCTAAAGTTAATAGCCCAGAGCGGGGCTATTAATAGTAATAACTAATAGCCCAAAGCATCATGTAGGGGAGAGGTGTTGAGGCCGCGTGCCACCCATGTTGACCAGCGTTGACTTGCCAATTGAGCGATTGCTTGTGCTTGCTGCTGTGTCTCGAAAGCGGCAAATAAACAAGCGCCCGTGCCGGTCAGCCGACTGGGTGCATGCTGTGAAAGCCAGTGAAGGGCATCCGCGATTGGCGGATAGCGTTCCTTTACTACGGCCTCACAATCGTTACGCCACTCCGGTGCTCCCCCCTGCAGTGCGCGCGCCATAGTAATGGGGCGGCTGTCACGTGTCAATTGCGGGTCTTGGAAGAGACTAGGCGTGGAAACGCTAATGCCAGGGTGGATAATCACAAACCACGGTGTATCTAAGCTGACCGGGGTGAGCTGTTCGCCAACGCCTTCGCCCCAGGCGCTATGGCCATGTACAAAGACCGGGACATCAGCCCCTAGCGTTAGCGCTAGCTGGGCTAACGCATCAAGCGAGAAATTGAGTCCCCAGAGGCGATTGAGGCCAACCAGAACAGTGGCCGCATTAGAGCTGCCACCGCCCAGGCCGCCGCCCATGGGCAGCTGTTTTTCAATCGATAGCGTCGCGCCTAAGTGAGTGCCACTAGCGCGTTGCAATAAGCGGGCGGCACGCACAATTAAATTATCATCGTGGCTGACACCGCTAACCTCACTCGTTAAGTGAATAATTCCGTCATCTCGGGAAGCGAAGGTGAGGTAGTCACATAGATCAATGATCTGAAACAGCGTCTGCAGCGTGTGGTAGCCGTCTTGTCGACGGCCCACAATATGCAACATACGGTTTAGCTTAGCCGGAGCTGGAAGCGTTAGCGGTGCGGTCATTCAGGTTCTCTTAGATCTTCTCTAACTCGCTTTGCGCTACTCGCCGGTAGCTTGCCATTGATTGACGACGAGCGTAATGCGTACATCTTCGTAGTTCATGACCATGCGGCGCGGCAGCCACAGGTCTTCAACTCTCTCCCAGTCGCGATAGTCGATTTCCCAGCCGTCTTGAGACAAGTGGCTCGGGAAGCCGAATTCGTCGGTTTCAAGCTGGTAGCTATTATGCTCGCCCGGTAAGCCACGAACCCAGTCGGGCATTGCGCTGACGGGCAGCGCCCAACCAAGCTGCTCTTCCATCAACGCTTCGGGGGTTTCTGCCTCAAAGCGGCCATCACTATTCGATAGCGAAAACCGCCCTTCGCGGCCTTCTAGCACGTTGCGGCCACCGCCAAATGGCCCGCTGATTAGCATACGGAAGTAGTGGGGGTGCTGGTTCCAGTCCAAGTTAGCGCTGATATTCTCTTGAGGCGTGCGTAAACCCGCTTTACCGACCATTGTCCAGGTGTCAAAGGCTTCAACATCTGCCTGTTGGCGCTCCCACTGGCCTGCTTGGCGGCCGCTTTCATCCATAGGCGCTTGAGACGCACAGCCAGCAAGAAAC
Organism: Halomonas sp. NPDC076908; assembly: GCF_050269715.1. Taxonomy (NCBI): domain Bacteria; kingdom Pseudomonadati; phylum Pseudomonadota; class Gammaproteobacteria; order Oceanospirillales; family Halomonadaceae; genus Halomonas; species Halomonas sp. NPDC076908. The sequence continues at coordinate 69,446 of NZ_JBNNIW010000017.1, forward strand.
AGCAACGCGATGCTCGCAAGCAGCAGGCGGGAAGGCCGATACGAAGAGCGGCGTGCAGATAACCAGCGCGGTGAAAAGGACGTCATTGTCAGCATAAACAGGCTCCATGTTCAGTGATCATTATCGATTAATAAGTAAGGGTAACATTATCGATGCCTGGGCTGTTCCAGACATCACGTTCGGTGTTACTCATAAGGCGCATCTATTGGTGACACTCCTTCTGGGCTTAGCTCAGGGTGGCGCTCAAGTAGGTCATCAATTTGCGGATGTTGGTTTGTGCGTTGCATGAAGCGTTGAAGCAGTTGGCGGGCTTCATCGCTGCGGCCCAATGCCTGCAGTACTTCGGCTAAGTGGGCGGCCACTTCCTGATCGGGTAGTTGAGCGTAGGCGCTTTCCAGCCATGGCAATGCTTCTTCGGGTTTGCCTAGGCGAAAGTACACCCAGCCCATGCTGTCGAGCACGGCGGGATTATTAGGTGCCTGCTCGTAGGCGCGTTCAATAAGTTCAAAAGCCTCTTCTAAACGACCGGGTAGATTTAGATCAGCCAGCGTGTAACCCAGCGCATTGAGCGCCTCGGCATTGTCCGGCTCAGTGCGTAGCACTTGTTGTAAATCACTTTCCATACCGGCAATGTCGCCCATTTCCCAGCGGCGCATAGCGCGCATATAGAGCAGAGAGGTGTCATCAGGGGTTCGCGTAATCTCGCGATCCAGGAGCGTACTGGCGTCCTGCTGTTGATTCATTTCGTTCAGCAGTTGTACTTCAAGCATGACGAGCTCGCTAAAGTAACGATCAAAGCGCATGCGCTCAATGCGCAGGAACGCGCGGGCATCCAGCAATCGGTCATCTTCAATCAGCATCTGCGCTGCTGTTGCGCGGGCCGATAAAAATTCATTGCCCTCGCTTACTTGGCGGTAATAGAGCAGGGCATTGTCAATGTCGCCCTGAGACTGGGTAATTGCACCGAGCAAGTAGTAGGCCAAATTAGGCACATTGGGCTGGCCTATCAGCGGCTGTAACAAGCGTTGCGCGGGCTTAGGGTGGCCCTCTTCCAGGTACAGCTGGGCTAGTGCCAAACGCAGATCTTGGTTACCGCCATGGCTTTCCAGTAGGGCGTTGGTTTGAACCTCAGCAGCACTGATATTATTGAGGCGAATTTCCGCCTGTGCCAATAGCAGAATAAAGCGTACATCGTCAGGTGCCAAATCAAGGCCCTGTTGGGCCGCGCGCTGAGCTGCTGTGTAATCATCTACCTCAAGCGCCAAACGTGCTTTGACTAACCATAACGATGCTGATTCGGGATCTAGTGCTTCGACTTGATTAAGCCGCTGCTGGGCAAGCGTTGTTTCGCCAAGGGCTGCTTCAATTAATGCGGTTGCTAGCAACACATCACTGTGGTGTTCCAACTGATTGGCGTCAGGGCGTGCCAAGTGGTCGCGTAATTGCTGCAAAATCAACGTGAGTGGTGCCTCTTCTGCTACCGCAATTTCAGCAAACGCAGCGACGTCGCCATGGCCACCTGATTCCACAATATCAAGGCGCTGTTCAAGACTGTCGAGCCAGTCACCGCGCTGCAGTGAAAAAGCTGCCAATAGGCGGTTCGGTGCCTCAGCTTGAGGAGCAAGCTCGCGCCAACGTAGCGCAGAGGCTTCAATTAATGAAACTTCATTGCCAAAGCGTGCCGCGAAGGTAGCGCGTTCGGCTAATGCGGGTTCGTTGTAGCGCTGCGCCGCTTCAAGATAGCCTTTGCTTGCAGAGCGATAGTCGCCGCGCTGGCCAGCCAGCTCAGCACCAAGCAGTGTACTAAGCCCTGCGGCATCAAGCCCGCGGGTGATGGGAGGGGCCGTGCGCATTGGGTCATCGGTCCAGGCGCTAAGCGGGCCACCTTGCATGTTGGGAGATGCTTGGCAGCCGCTTAGCAAAAAGGCAGAGGCGGCCACGGTTAACAGAGCCGAACTCCGTAAGGTTGCGCCCAAGCGTGAAAAACCCAGTAATGAAGAACCCAGTAATGTAGAACCCAGTAATATGGAGCGAGGTCGCATGCGTCTCTCAATTAGGTGGCCGAATGCTCAGCATAGCGGCTTGCCTGCCTGCGGCAAAGTGGTGTGAGCCAGATGATAGCCTGCTGTGATAGAATGTTCCTCCTTGAAAAAGTGGTCAGCAATCTTTATGCATACTTACTATGCACTGCTTGAGCCACGCAAAAGACTTGTTTTAGCAAGCCCTAATTGACGGTGCAGCCGCTTACAGACTGGCGGTTGACGAAAAGTCCGACACACTAGCGAAGACGCATAACGCATGACGCTTCTTGCCCTGGGAATAAATCATCGTACCGCCAGCGTGGCCGTGCGTGAGCAGGTCGCCTTTACGCCAACGCAGCTTGAAACCGCGTTGATCGAATTGCGCAACCTGCCACAAATCAGTGAAGCGGCGGTGCTATCCACCTGCAACCGTACCGAGCTTTACTGTGTCACAGATGCGGCTGGCGAACAGGCGGTATTGAACTGGCTCGGACGCTTTCATAATTTACGCGTCGATGAGCTGGCTCGTTGTGCCTACCATTATTTAGACAACGATGCGGCGCGCCATTTAATGCGCGTCGCGGTTGGCCTAGATTCTATGGTGCTGGGCGAACCGCAGATTCTAGGCCAATTGAAAGACGCTTATCAGCAGGCGCGACAATCAAAAGGCTTAGGTGGTGAGTTAGAGCGCCTATTTCAGCATACCTTCGCGGTGGCCAAGCAGGTTCGCACCGAAACCGGTATCGGTAAAAATCCCGTGTCAGTGGCCTACGCGGCGGTCAGCATGGCTAGCCGTATTTTTGATGATTTTGGTCGTGCCCGTGCACTATTGATTGGTGCCGGTGAAACCATTGAGCTAGTTGCGCGCCATTTACACGAAGCTGGCGTTCGCCAGTTGACCGTTGCCAATCGCACCCGTGAGCGAGCCGAACTGGTGGCCGGGCCTTTAGGGGGAACGGCGATTACTCTGCAAGAGATCCCCGACGCGCTTGAGCATGCCGATATCGTGATCTCCTCTACCGCATCGCCGTTGCCTATCTTGGGTAAGGGAATGGTTGAACGTGCGCTTAAAAAACGCCGCCATCGACCGGTGTTTATGGTGGATATTGCGGTGCCGCGGGACATTGAGCCCGAAGTGGGCGAATTGGCCGATGTCTTCCTCTACACCGTGGACGATCTGGAAGAGGTGATCCAAGAGAATCGGCGCCACCGTCAGGTCGCCGCTGATCAAGCCGAGTCATTGATTGAGCATGGTGTTGGCAGTTGGCAGCATGAACGTCGCATTCGTAACGGCGGTGAGCTGATCCGCGATTACCGTCATCATGGCGAAGCGCTGCGCGATCTTTCTCGTGACCAAGCTTTAGAGCGATTAGCGCGCGGTGAAGACCCTGCTAAAGTCATTGAACGTCTGGCACATCAACTGACGAATCGGCTGCTCCATCAGCCTACCCAAGCAATACGCGATGCGGCTTCTGAAGAGCACCATGAATTGCTGAATGCGGCTCCGCGCCTACTATTACCTGTTAAACCTGCTTTCGAAACCACGCCTGCGCCCACGGTTAACCGCCAGAAGGATGATACGCCCGCATGAAAGAGACTCTGCGCCAACGCTTAGACAGCTTTACGGAACGCTTTGAAGAGCTTGCCATGCTGCTGTCTGATCCTGAAGTGATCAATAACCAGCAGCGCTTTCGTGACTACTCTCGGGAATATGCTGAGTTAGAAGAGCTTGTGGCCGCTTGGCAGCGCTATCGTGACGTCGAAACCAATATGCAAGAGGCCGAGCAGCTAAGCCGCGATAGCGATGCTGATATGCGTGAGCTGGCGGAAATGGAGCTTAGTGAAGGTCGTGAGCGATTAGCGGAGCTTGATATTGAGCTAAAACGCCTGCTGGTTCCCAAAGACCCTGATGATGGCCGGGGGGTGTTTTTGGAAGTGCGTGCCGGCACCGGTGGCGACGAAGCGGCGATTTTCGCCGGTGACTTGTTTCGCATGTACTCACGTTACGCCGAAAAACGTGGCTGGCGAGTTGAGGTTGTCAGTGCCAGCCATGGCGAGCAGGGCGGCTATAAAGAGATTATTTCCCGGGTCAAAGGCGATGGTGTTTACGCACAGCTGAAGTTTGAATCCGGTGCTCACCGGGTACAGCGCGTACCTGCAACCGAGTCCCAAGGGCGTATTCACACGTCAGCCTGCACGGTGGCGGTCATGCCTGAAGTCGATGACGTTGGCGATGTCGATATTAATCCCTCGGATTTACGTGTTGATACCTACCGCTCCAGCGGTGCGGGTGGTCAGCACGTAAATACCACCGACTCTGCAATCCGCATTACCCACTTGCCGACGGGCGTAGTGGTAGAGTGCCAGGAAGAGCGCAGTCAGCATAAAAACCGCGCTAAAGCGATGTCGCTGTTGGCCGCGAAGATTAAACGCAACGCCGTTGATGCGCAGCGTCAAACCCAAGCTGATGCCCGCCGTTCACTGGTGGGCTCGGGAGATCGCAGTGAGCGCATCCGCACCTATAATTTTCCGCAGGGAAGAATCACCGATCACCGCATTAACCTGACCCTCTATAAACTCAATGAAGTGGTGAGTGGCGAACAGTTGGATGATGTGATCAGCCCGCTGATTCACGAGTATCAGGCAGAACAGCTCTCAGCCCTTCAGGACGCCTAATGTCGCTTGACGCGCTGCTTAAACAGGCTACCCAGCGCTTGCAGGCGGCAGGCTCAGCGTCGCCTCGTATTGATGCTGAAGTGCTGCTAAGCCATGTACTGGGGCGTGATCGCACCTGGCTTTACACCTGGGGGGATAAAGCTTGCTCGCTATGGGAGCAGGCTCGCTTTGATGCGTTAGTGGCGGCGCGTGCCCAAGGCACACCGGTTGCCTACCTGACGGGTGAACGCGAATTTTGGGGGCTGCGTTTAGCCACCGCGCCTGAAACGTTGATTCCTCGTCCAGATACCGAAACAGTGGTTGAGCTTGCACTTAGCCGAGCGACCTTATCGAGCGGTCGCCTGCTTGACCTTGGTTCCGGCACCGGCGCCATTGCGCTGGCGTTTGCCAGCGAGCAACCCCGTTGGCAAGTCGTTGGCGTAGATGTGCGCGAAGAGGCCGTTGCCCTGGCCAGTCGAAACGCTAAGAGTCTAGCAATCACGAACGCCCAGTTCCTGAAAAGCGATTGGTTTAGCGCGTTGGAAACGCTTGAGGAAGCAGATAGGCGTTTTGAAATTATTGTCAGTAATCCCCCTTATATCGCCGCCGACGATCCCCATTTAGCCGAGGGTGATGTGCGCTTTGAGCCTCGCTCAGCGTTGGTCGCTGACGCTGATGGCATGGCCGATTTACTGCATCTGGTGCATACCGCCCAGCACTACTTGGTTACCTCAGGTTGGCTGCTGCTTGAGCACGGTTATGCGCAAGCGGATAAGGTACGCGAAGCACTCACAAGCGCGGGCTATCAAAACGTTGAAAGCGTACGTGACTTAGGTGGACATGAACGGGTTACTCTAGGGCGCCTAATAACAGCCACTTAGACTCACAAAGTTGGTTCAATAAGCGCTAATGTTAAGGGCATTTTAATAACTAACTGATTGGAAATTGTATATAAATGGTCTGTAACGCTGAGCTATTTAATACAACCTTTAGCAAGGGGCTCGCATGAAGGACTCTGGCATCAAGGGCTCTGACATCAAGGACTCTGGCATGAAACCTAAAAATAGAACGCTGGACCGTATCGACCTTAAAATTCTGCGCTGCTTGCAGGAAAATGCGCGTATTTCTTACGTAGACTTGGCTTCGGAAGTAGGCTTATCCACAACCCCTTGCCTTGAACGTGTTAAGCGTTTGGAGAAGGCGGGCATTATTCGTGGCTACCAGGCAATTCTTGACCCCCGTGCCCTAAAGGCCAATTTGTTAGTCTTTGTTGAGATTAGCCTGGAAACGCAATCCCCGGCGGTATTCGATGAGTTTCGTCGTGCCGTTGAGAAACTTCCTCAGATTCAAGAGTGTCACTTGGTCTCAGGCCAGTTCGATTACATCTTAAAGTGCCGTATCCCCGAAATGGCCGCCTATCGACAGTTGTTGGGGGATGTGGTCTTGACGCTACCTGGCGTTAAAGAGTCAAAAAGCTATGTAGTGATGGAAGAGGTGAAAGAGAGTTTTAGCCTTCACATCCCCGATTTCGAGGAATTTGAGGAAAAGTAAGCCGATGATGGATGACCAGGCGCTGCTGCGCTATAGCCGCCAAATCATGTTGCCTGAGGTCGATATCGATGGCCAAGAGCGCCTTCTGAGGGCTCATGCACTTATTGTCGGCGCGGGCGGCCTGGGTTCTCCCGCAGCGCTCTATCTAGCGGCGGCTGGGGTAGGGCGGATCACTATAGCCGACGCAGATCAGGTCGAGCTTTCCAATCTTCAGCGCCAAATCGCTCATCAGCAAGCCAGCATTGGATTAAATAAAGCCCGCTCTGCCCAGGCCAGCATGCAGGCACTAAACCCGCATTGCCACGTTATTGCGTTAGATCAACATATGCAGGGCGATCAGTTGGAACAATTGGTCGCCTCAGCGGACGTGGTGCTGGATTGTACGGACCGTTTCTCAAGCCGCTATGCGGTGAATGCCGCTTCACAAAAGGCAGGGGTACCACTGGTGTCTGGCGCGGCCATTCGCTTTTCAGGTCAGCTAGCAGTATTTGACCCCCGTGATGTTGAGTGCCCCTGTTATGCCTGTCTGTATCCTCCTGATGAGAGTGGCGATGAAGCGCTTAGCTGTTCAGAAAGTGGCGTCATGGCACCGTTGGTTGGCTTAATTGGCTGCTTTCAAGCGGTGGAGGCTTTCAAACTGCTAAGCGGGGCAGGCACTGCACATCGTGGGCTTTCCCTATTTGATGGTTTGAGCGGCCAGTGGCGACACTTTCAAGTGCCTCGTGACCCCCAATGTCCGGTATGCGAAAAGCGTAGTTAATGTCATGGCTTGTTATACATAAGTCTCAATTTGGCTATGTGACACTCCAGTTTGCTTTACCTTCGCCGATACCTTACTGAATAACTTATAAATGTTAAGGGATCGATAGGATGAAGCATCTCTCTATTAAATGGAGCCTAACGGCAGCGCTAGCCTTGTTGGTATTAATGATAGGGTTAATCAGTGGGTTAGGGTTTTATGCAAATCACAACAGCTCGCAAGCATTGGAAGAACTGACCGCCACCAACGTGCGGCTTACGAACCTGGCCAATCGTACCCAGGTGCATGCGTTACGTGCACAGATATTTCTAGACCGTTCTGCGAGTTATAGTACCCAAGGTAATCCAGAGAAAGGTGAAGAGAGCCGCGAAATGGCGGTAGAGGCCGTCGCTGCTTCACAGAGGCGCATGGAGGAGTTTCGTGCAGTATCCGTTAGCCCTGAAAGTACGCTCGCTCCTTATCGAGAGGCAATTATCAGCGCGTACGATGCCTATGTGATAGAGGGTATTACGCCATTACTTGAAGCTCCTCCTTTTCAAATTCAGCGTAGCCAAGACGCGCTAGCGTCGTTAAGCGCAGAGCTAGATGCCTCTATGAGTGGCTTTGTTGCCTATACCGAAGAGCGTGGCACAAGCGTGCTTCTGCAAGTTAATCATTTAGCGAATATTATTGGCGTGATCGCTATTACCTTGTTATTGATTTCATTAGTCGCGGCAGCAGTAATCCGATGGGCAATGATGCGTAGCGTGGTATCGCCTTTGAGAGAAGCAAGTGAACATTTCGCGCGTATTGCTGATGGTGACCTTACCGGTCATATTCAAGATCGTGGTCGCAACGAAATAGGCCAACTCTTCAGTGGGCTATCGGCTATGCAGGAGAAGTTAAAGGCGTTAGTGGTTTCCTTACGCAGCAGCAGTGAGCGGGTGTTCAGTGGGGCGGGTGATATTTCTGTCGGCAGCCAGGATCTCTCATCGCGAACCGAGCAGCAGGCGTCAGCATTACAGCAAACTGCCTCCAGCATGGAGCAAATGTCGACGACAGTGAGTAAAAATGCTGAAACGGCTCAAGAAGCAGATCAGCTTTCGGTAGCCGCGTCGCAATCGGCGGAAGCGGGTGGTGAAGAGGTCGAGCGAACCGTACAATTAATGCGCGATATTGCGGCTAGCGCGCGCCAGGTAAATGACATTATTGGCGTCATCGACTCTATTGCTTTTCAAACTAATATCTTGGCGCTTAATGCCTCTGTCGAAGCGGCACGTGCAGGTGAGCAAGGGCGTGGCTTTGCGGTAGTCGCCAGCGAAGTCCGTTCGTTAGCGACGCGCAGCGCCGACTCCGCTAAAGAGATTCGCAGTTTGATTGAGCAAACCACCACGAAAATCAACGGTGGTGCCGAACAAGCCGAGCGCAGTGGGCAGACGATTCATCAAACGGTAGACGCGATTCGCCAAGTCACTACGTTGATGGGGGAGATTTCCACCGCAACCCGCGAGCAGAATGGTGGCATTGAGCAGATCAATGCAGCGCTAACGGAAATGGATTCAGTGACCCAGCAAAACGCCGCCCTTGTGCAGCAAACCAGTGCAGCCGCAGGTGCATTAGAAGATCAAGCCCGTGAATTGTCAGGCTTAATGGCGACCTTCCGCATTAATGAGGGTGCTTCTAGCCACGTAGCACTGCCAGCGCAAACAAAAGCTGAACAGTCTAAAAAAGTCACTGCCGATGAATGGGATGCGTTCTAACGGCATATAAAAAGACCGCCGACGGTAAAGAGTTATTATCGTCGGCGGTCTTTTTTACACATGGCTGATAACGCTACTTTGATAAGCGCTAGGCGCGAGCTGAAACGCGTAGCCGCACATAGTCGGCTGTCCAATTACCTTGCTCGTCTCGCAAGCTGTGGCCTAATAGGGTTAGCGTGTTCTCTAAAACGGCTTCACGCACGTCCTCATCAAGCCCATGTAAGAAAGGGCTGGCAAAGGTTTCTAGCCATCCAATCATACCGGTAGGTAGAGGCGTTGGGCGCGGTATTAGCTCGATGGTTTCTATTTTAAAACCCACAGTTTCTAACAGCTGGCCGTACTCGGTGGTGGTGGGGAAATACCAAGGGTGACGGCCTCTAACGCTAATGCCCCTGAATTGAAGCGCTGCGGTAAGGGCTGTGCAAATAGCCGCCACATTGCCATGACCACCAAATTCCGCAACGAAGCGTCCGCCGGGCTTTAAAGCTCGTTTAACGCCTGCCAATACCGCCTGTGGGTCGAGCATCCAATGCAGCGCCGCATTACTAAAGACAGCATCAAATTCGCGGTCAAAAGGTAATTGATGACCATCAACTACGCGTGCGGTCACACCACGCTGACGCGCCGCATTTACCATATCTTCTGAGGCGTCTACTCCAAGCACATTTGCGCCTAATTGCGCGAGACGCACTGTTAACGCACCGTCTCCACAGCCAAGATCCAAAATGCGTTCGCCGGGTTGGGGAGCCAACAGCTTGACGACTTCACTGCCAAGCTTAGGGACAAAATTAGCATTTTGGGCGTAGCCATTGGCATTCCACTCTTGCCCTGGCGCGTTTGAAGGGGTATTGGTCATAGCTGCTTCCTGGCGTCGTTATTATTCCATCAAATATCAGGTATAAAATTATTGCCATAACAGTATAGCGTGCTGCTGCTTAACTTATTAGATAGACAATGAAAAACTAATGGATGACGAAGGGGCTACCTATCTCTTAGCCCAAATATAACACTATCGGAAGGTAATGTTCTCAGCGCTATATGAGAACGAGGAGGGTGTTAATGAGCCTAATAGTACCCTGTTATATGATCGGGTCACCCATAGGAGTCATTGCCGATACCCATGGATTACTACGTGATGAAGCACTGGAGTTGCTGGAAGAGTGCGAGTTGATCCTACACCTGGGTGACGTAGGCAATAAAGATGAAGATAAGGCAATCATTGAGCGCTTAACAGCAATGGCCCCCGTTCACTGTGTGCGAGGAAATATCGATACAGCGGATTGGGCGGAGAGCTTGCCAATGCACCAAGACATCATCCCGGCTTATTCATGAGGCAGGCCTGAAAACGAAGATAGCGGATGGTATTCTCTATAAAAATCAGTGCATTCCGCCAAGAATCTGATTCAAGAGGACCATCCGCTATGGGTGAAAGCATATCTCCCTGGATTCCGACCTGCAACGGATCTATACGCGTTGAGCTCGACGGCCAACGCACCACCAGCGACAGCGGCGCTTTGCTGCTGCGTGAAGCCCTCGACAACAGCGGCGTGATCGACGCGCTGGAGGATAACTTGGTCGATAGACGCAACCCACTACGTATCCGTCACTCCCTGGCCAGTCAGCTGCGAACGCTGGTGCTGCAGCGCGCGATGGGCTGGATCGACCTCAGCGATACCGACACGCTGCGCCGTGACCCGCTCTGGCAACTGGCCTGCAGCGATGCGCGCGGCATGACGCCATTGGCTCAAGATCGGCCCTCTCAAGCCACATTATCGCGGCTGCTGGCGTGTCTCGGGCGTAGCGACAACATCGATGCCGTACACGAAGGCCTGCTGCGACTGGTGGTCTGGCGTCTGACCTCGCTGGAGAAGGGCAAACGCCC
>NZ_JBNNIW010000018.1:0-79624 GCF_050269715.1 Halomonas sp. NPDC076908
GACCGCTCAGCGTACAAAACTCTCTCCAGCGTGAAGGCCGTGTGCAAATCGATCACGATCACCGGAATGACCGGTCACGTTCGCCGGAATACGCAGTTTGGTAACTCGCCAGAATTCTGGCTGAATGCACAGCAGTCTGTTGATCTTTGGAATGCTGCGAAGTCGGTGAAGGAAGAAGTGGATCGAATCAAGCCGCTACATGCTGCATAACCAAGCCGTGTACCGGATGCCAAAACCTCCGCTTCGCTCCGGCTTTGTCACCGGTGACGGCAGGCGTTATATCAGTTTCGTCTGAATGACAGCTCTTGCCCATAACTGCCCAGCACACTCACAGGGTAATCCCAGAGAGTAAATAGCATCGGGGGGTGTAGAAGGTCAGGGTATGGCAGCCTCGGAAACTTTTAACCAAATCACAACAAGACTCAGCTCGAAAGCCCTTCATGATTAGGCACAAAACCGCTCAGCAGGCGCTCTATTTCCTGGGCAGGCATCGGGCGGAAGAAGTAGAACCCCTGGACGAGGTCGCAATGCATATCGCGAAGCAGTGACAACTGTTCGGCGTTCTCTACGCCTTCGGCCACCACTTCCAACCCCAACCGATGCCCGATGAAAATGGCACCCTCCATGATGGCCCTATCCTTTGGCTGCGTGGGGGCATCGTGGATGAAGGAGCGATCGATTTTCAGGGCGGTGGCTGGAAAGTGTTTGAGATAGCTCAGGGACGAATAGCCAGTCCCGAAGTCGTCGATAGCAATGCGAAAACCGCGATGATAGAGGCGTCGCAGGTCCTTGAGGACAGTCTCGTCGGCTTCGATCAGAACACTCTCGGTCAATTCGATGCCGATATCCCTCGGAACTAAGCCATGACGCTGCAGCGTGTCCTCAAAGCTCTTGAGGGCACCGGGACGCACTAGTTGACGCCCGGAGATATTGATGTCAATGCGGTGCTGATTAAACCCCTTGGCACGCCACTCCACCTGCTGGCGGCAAGCCTCTTCGATGACCCAGGCGCCCAGGCGATGGATCAAACCTGAGCGTTCGGCCAGTGGGATAAACTCGTCAGGCGAGATCGTTGGGCCTTCGGCAGGCTTCCAGCGTATCAATGCCTCGATATTCTCTATTCGCCCACTGGCCGCCGACACCTGGGGCTGGTAGTAGAGGGAGAACTCAGCGTTATCCATGGCTTCCTCGAGACGCGCCGAGAGATAGTGCTGGCGAACCAGCTCATCATGAAGCTGCTGATGGAAGAAACGTACCGCACACTGGCCCTCCAGTTTGGCACGATTCTTGGCGACATCAGCATTACGGATCAACTCGCGTGACGATTCACCATTCTCGGGAAACAGCGCTACACCCAGGCAGGCCGTGACCTGACGCTCCCGACCATCCAGAACGAAGGGTTCCAGAAAGACATTCTGGACATGACGAACGACCCGTCTGACATCGGCCTCCAAGTGGACGCCGGGAAAGGCCAGCACGAACTCATCGCTAGAGACACGGGACACCAGATCAGTGACTCGCTGGCACTCTTTCAGTCGCCGACTCAGCTCAACGAGCAGGTGATCACCCTGATCATAGCCAAGGGCATCATTGATCTCGACGAAGTGATCGATATCCAGGTAGAGGGTTGCCAGGCCATTGCCCTGGCGTCGGCAGGAATCCAACAGACTGTCCAGGTCGGCCTCGAAGGTCTGGCGATTAGGGAGATGGGTGAGCCTGTCGAAACGGGTGGCGAATTCCAAGTCACGGTGGGCACGCTTTTGGTCGGAAAGATCGACATCCACGCAGAACATCAAGGGGGAGTCGGTATGCTCATTGAGCATCAGATGCTGCGAAAAGACCGGTACTCGTTCACCGGTTTTGTGCTTGAGTTCGAGTTCACCAGCAGGTATCTCAATCCCTTGTTTAATCCAGGCACCATGCGCCAGGATCACGCCATCACGCATGACGTCAGGAATGATCAGATCTTCCAGTAATTGTCCCAGGGCTTCTTTAGCGGTATAGCCATAAAGACGAGTGCTGCTCTCATTCCAGTAAATTACCCGCCGATCGCGATCATAGCCCTGAACCGCCACTTTCGGCAGACTCTCCAGCAGGGCGCGAAAGCGCTGTTCACTCTCCAGATACTGGCGGCGTACTAACTCGACTTCTTGCCTGCCGGCATCATGCGAATCGCTGCCATCCGTTGAAGGTGCCTTTGATATGTTCAACATCAACGCACCGGAAAACGCCCTGCGGTTCTTCTTCAGGCGTGCCGGATCTCTGTAATGTCGGGAATCGCTGGCAGTCATGGGATTCACTTAAAGAAAAAACCCTGTCAGTAGCCATCATAATGGCAACAATCGTCACTTTATGGTGATTATCCTACATCCAATCGTAGGAGATAACCTACACATATGCCTCATCAACGGTTTGATTCTTTTTCAACAAAAATGCTCTTTTTGCGTACATTGCTTTGACATAACCTTGCAGATCTTTTCATTTTCTTCCTGTTGGCCGCGGTGTTTGCACCGGCCACATAGGGCAATTCCGCCCAGTTAACAGGAGAATAGCCACATGAAACTCGATACCCTCAAGCACGGTTTCGATCTCGCCTTCATGCCTAACGATTCACTCACTGATTATTGGCATCTGGGCGTGACCGAGGCGCTAAGGCATCAAGAGTGGGCCAAAACCGATATTCGAGAGCGAATTGACCTGACCGCCTGGCAGGGATTTACTGCGGACCTGCCACGTGATCCCTATGTTAACCAGCGCTGGAAGCGGATGTCCTGGCTCGCTCTGAATGATCAGGGAGATGTCGAAGACATGGGCCAATGTCCCATGGCCCAAGGAGGAGCCTTCAACGACGCGGAAAGCATGGCGGATCGCCTGCGGTACTATGATCCGCTGACAAGGGAGTTCATGGCACGCCCGGATGTGAAGGCCTTCGTTCGCGCCTGGGCAAGGCTTTGGAGTATCGGGGCGCACGAACCCATCCTGATGCAGATCACCGGGGTGCGCGGAGAAGGCAGCATCGACCCCCTTCAGGGGCAGGGGATTCATGCCGATGGCTGCAAGGCCCTCAGCATTCTTGTCCTCAATCGAGAAAACGTAGCAGGGGGTGAAAACCACCTCTACGCGGACAAGGCTGGCACGCAACCCTTGGTCGATATCACCCTCAATCCGGGTGATATTCTTCATCTACGCGATGACCGGCTATTTCACAGTGTCGATGGCATCGAACAGCTCGACAGCGAGGCACCCTTCGAGCGGTTCATTATCATCATCAACAGCCGCTTCGTGGATGCGTTTCAGAACCGGATGTTGCGTCGCTACTTCCCGGAAGCGGTTCTCAATGAGAGCGTCTGATACGCTCGGTCATGACACGCTCAGTAAAGTGAGAGCCTAGCAACACCAACGCCCCCGGCACTTCGGGGGCGTTTTTGCTTAAAGCGGCTGAGATTAGGGAGCGATACGGGTACTGGCATCGGTAAAGCCCATCAACGAAATATCTATGTCCATTCGGTCACCGCGAGGACCAAACAAGCTGAGGGTTGCCGTATTGCCACTGCGCAGTTCCTGCAACATCGACGATTCAATGGGGATGTCAGCACGGCACCCTTGCTCGAAGCAGACCTGATAGGGGAATTGGATGGGCTCCCCGTTATCCACACTGAATTGCAAGCCCGCAGCCAAACGTACCCCCAATGGCACGAAGAAGCTCATCACCGGATCATTGATCTCAGGCGGATAGTCGAGAATTACCTGCATTAAGGGCTGGTCGCTGTCAGGTTGCGTGATCATTTGCGCCATCGCACAAGGGGTTGGGCCTTCGGCATTACGCTGGCAACGAACCTCCCAGTCTCGGAACGATTCGGTGGTGACATCATTACCGGAAGCCGTCCCCGGTTGTTGGCTGAAAGCGTTGGGCGACAACGCCAAGATTGATAATAGCCCCATTCTGCAGAGGTTTTGTGTGAGATAGCGCGGCATTAGCATACCCTCCTGGTGGCTCGCTGATGGTGAATAATAACACCCACCATGCCCGCCTGTGCGCTGGAGGTCGAGCCCCATCCGTTACGCGAGCGTGATTGGGCGGTTTGCTTTCAAGAACGCCCCTAAAAACCTGGGTTAAATGCAGATTTTGAGAGTGGTGTTCTATTTTGCGAGTGGTGTTCTGAAATGGCTGGCAGCTTGGCTTGAGCCAAGTTATTCGATGCCCGAACCGCTTCCTTCCGATTCTACCTGCCCGCGCCGCTGCATCCAGCGCATTACGATCCAGCACAGCGCTGCCCAGCTTGCTCCGGCCGTCCAGCCAGCAAGCACATCGGTTGGCCAGTGAACCCCGAGATGTAAGGCGTTAACCAAGCCGCAGCAAAATAGTGGCGGTTAAACGTCAGCATCATCGTCACAGCCAAAAAAACCTGCTTAGTACACTCCAGCTGGAAGGTGGCTTATGCTAACTTTGTATTAATAGCCTATGGGGTAGCCATCCATGATTATTGACCATGTCAATTGAAACTTGGTTTGCCTTTGCTCTTGCATCAGTGGCTTTGCTCGCCATTCCGGGACCTACGATATTAACAGTGGTCAGCTACTCTATTGCCCAAGGCAGGCGCGCGAATGTGCCGCTTGTCGCTGCGGTGGCGTTAGGGGATTCAACGGCGCTGCTCTTTTCACTATTGGGACTGGGAGCGGTGTTAGCCACTTCGGCACTCTGGTTCACCGTTATCAAATGGATCGGTGGGTTATACCTGCTCTATATGGGCATCAAGTTGTTGAGTGCCGGTATATCATCGGTGCAGCCGGTGACACCGTCCTTATCAGGGTCGCGCTTAAAGCTCTTCACCAATACCTATCTCGTCACTGCCCTTAATCCGAAAGGCATTATCTTCTTCGTCGCTTTTTTACCCCAGTTTGTTAACCCGAGCGCCGATGCAGGGCAACAGCTTTGGGTACTGGCGGTTACGTTTGTAGTTTTGGCAACGCTGAATGCCACTTTTTATGCCGTGTTTGCGGCCTCGGTGCGCAAGGTGCTTGCATCGCGCCGTGCCCAGCGTCGCTTTAACGTCGTTGGCGGTACGTTGCTCTCTTCAGCGGGTATATGGGCGCTACTGGCTAAGCGGCCTGTGTAAGCGTTCGATTAACTTAAACCGTCGGAATATAAATGGAATAAATCATGATCAGAGATGCCGAAAAGGGCGATTCAGAAGCAATTGCGCACATTTATAATTACTACATTGAAAATACCGCTATTTCATTTGAAGAGCAGCCTGTATCGGGCTCCGTCATTCAGAGCCGAATTGAGAACGTACAGGGCGCAGGTTTACCTTGGGTGGTGGCATTGGAAGATGATGCGGTGGTGGGCTATGCCTACGCGACTAAATGGAAAGAAAGAAGCGCGTATCGTTTTTCAGTTGAAATCAGCGTTTACCTTGCCAACCAACTGCAAGGCAGGGGCTTGGGCGCAAAATTATATGAAACTATCTTTTCCAAGCTTAAAGAGTGCGGGAATCACACGGTGATTGGCGGCATCACGCTTCCCAACCCTGCTAGCATTGCACTGCATGAAAAAATGGGCATGAAAAAAGTGGCCCATTTTGAAAAGGTGGGATTTAAGTTCGAGCAGTGGCATGACGTTGGCTACTGGCAGATAAATCTGAATGAGCATTTGCCTCTTGAAGCCGAAGACCATATCAGGCGACTTCGTAGATAATTGAGGGCTGGGCTGAAGCCATAAATCATAAGCGCACCGAGTACCAGTGTAGTGTTCCAGGCTAACCCCAGGCTGTTTTATGCCACAGAAGATAATCATCAAAGATTGCTGAAATGATGAAATCCACTCCTAACGCAGCTTAAAAAAAGTTGCATGCAACCGTTTGATAATACGCATAATTCATAACCTAAGTTAGGCTGCTCAAGTCAGTATATGTTTTAGAATAAGGTAAATAAATCATTTGCCTGAGAGGTAACAGAGTGTCTCTCATCGATACAATAGTGATGCAGGGCCTCAGTACCCAAGGTGTGCTATCTTCTGAAGACAAAGCGCTATTACTGGGCCTTGAGCTCAGCCCAAGATATATATCAGCTAACGAAATACTGTGGGACGAGGGAGCCGAGGCTGATCTGTTCTGTGTGGTCAAGGAAGGTTGGGCATACTCTTACCGCAACTTGAAAAATGGTTTTAAGCAGATTCTCAAGTTTTACCTACCCGGCGATATTATCGGCATTCGCGATTTTGGCTTCACTCGTCGTCTGGCAAGTGCGGCAATGATTAATAAAGGCGTAATCTGTCCATTCTCGTATCAGCAGCTTTTTAAACTCTTTGGGCGTTCTAGCTTAGCCGCCGGCATTGTGGCCACCGCAACGCGCCAGCAGGCGCAGCTTTCCGAGCGGCTGATCTACCTCGGTAAGTATTCAGCTCACGAGCAGCTGGCACACTTTCTCTACGAAATCTATTTGCGGCTCAAGCGGATCAACGCCGTTAAGGACAACAGCTTCCTCATGCCGCTCACTCAGGAGTTGATTAGCGACGCGCTGGGGATGAGCCCGGTACATGTGAGCAGGACTTTCTCGATGTTGCGAGAGGAAGGGTTGGTGATCCGAGACCGCCAGCACGTGAAGTTACCCGACCCCGAAGCGTTGGCGCGATTAGTTGAATTCAATGATAGCTATATCGATGAATACCTCCCTCCGTCATTCTCTGAGCTTTTAAAAGCTAAACCATAAAGGTATGTCGTTGACCAAGCCGCAGTGTATTCAGGGCACTGGGTCGCCATTCAAACAAGGGTAGGGGGTGTAAACGCCAACGTGACAGATAAAGCGGCCAAGCTTTGTGTAGAGAACTCCTATCGACATGGGGCTTATGCTAACTTAGTAATAACACTTGTGAAGTAATTTTCCTTCATATTGATAACGGGTCATACGACGACCCGCTGTTGGCCACACGTTAGCTACTATATTAATTAGCGATAGCACTTAAGCGAGAGGGTGTTACCAATGACAGGGACTAATAAAGCCTCAACCACAGCATTGCTGAGCGATAACCGCGTAAAGGTGATCTTGGCCATTGCGTTTATTGCGGTGCTATGGGCCATTGTGGCGCACACCATTGCAGGGTCGCGACAAGACGATTTAGAAGCGATCGAAGCGCGGCTAGCGGCCACTGAGCGTGAGCATCAACAGATTCAGGCGCAGATGTCTGAGGTTGAAGCCGCTGAGCTGGATTTAGCAACACTGCAGCAGAGAACAGAAGCCCTTGAGGTTGAGCAGGCCGAAGCGGAAGCCGAGCTTGCTGCAACGCGTGCAGACATTGCCAATGCTGAAGAGGATTTATCTACTTTACGGGGTGAGCTCGAAACCCGCGAAGAAGAAGTAGATAACCTTAACGAGCAAATAGATGAAAGGCAGAGCCGTCTTGACGAGCTAAATGAAACATACGCTGAGGTAGAAGCTGAGAAAGAGGAGGCCGAAGCCGCTCGTGATGCTGCTCAACAGTCTCACCAAGAGGCAGAAGAGGCCCGCAGTCAGGTTGATGCAGATATTGAAGCGTTAAACGCCGAGATTGAGCAGGCTAATAGCCAGTTGGCCGCACTCGGTGAGCAGGTAAGTGAACTAGAACAAGAGCGGGATGCGCTCACCGTGGAAATCACCTCGCTCAGAGCGATGCGCGACGAAGCACAAGTGACTGAATAAACTGGAGCGTTCAAGATGCGGTATGTAAATGCTTTTAGATATAAGAAGTGGGCTAATAATGAGCTTCTTTCGTTTGGAGAGCGCCAGTTTCATTTACTCCCAGAAAACGATGCAACTTTCTTTCTGCGCATATTGAATCATACCGCAGTCGTCGACAGCCTATTCATTAGCCGTATTGCTGGCACGAAAGAGCAATTTGCTGCAGACAATACGGTAGAAACGCCATCCTTTTCAGAATTAAGGGAAAGGATGGAGGAGAGTGATTCATGGCTGGTGATGTTTGCCGAATCAGCATCTTTAAATGATTTGGATCGCGTCATTTCGTTTCGCTTTATCGATGGCGATGTTGGTCAGCTATCTGTCGATGAAATTCTGCTTCATTTATTGACTCATGGCAGTAATCACAGGGGGATGGCATCACGCGCGTTAGGCTCACATGGACTTGAGCGGCCCAAAGACACCTTTACGCGATTTCTCCACGAGCAGGAGCCGTTCCGGCGAAATAAGAAGTAGCTCAGCCACAAGTCAACATTATTGCTAGCTTTCCCTTCCCAGCCATTCCATGGTTTAGGCATGTAGGTTCGCTGTATAGCTGCTTGCATGCCTGCACTAAAATACGCCCCAACCGCTTAGATGTTACTATTTTTGCCACTGAACCCCATTTACGTTAAGGAAGGATCATGGCGCTTACTCTTATTATCATCTTGGCGATCATCGCCGCTGTCGCATTTTATGTCGTTTCTATCTACAACCGACTTGTGTCGTTGCGCAATCGATTCCAGAACGCTTTTGCCCAGATTGAAGTGCAGCTAAAGCGTCGGCATGACCTGATTCCTAATCTGGTAGAAACCGCCAAGGGTTACCTTAATCATGAGCGGGAAACCCTACAATCGGTCATTGAGGCTCGCAATACAGCAGCGGCGGGGCTAAAGGCCGCGGCGGCAAATCCTGGCAGCGCAAAGGCGATTGCTGATCTTGGGGGTGCTGAAGGGGCGCTTACCCAGGCGATGGGGCGGCTTAATGTGGTGATGGAGGCCTATCCTGATCTAAAAGCCTCACAAAACATGCAGCAGTTGTCTGAAGAGCTCACCAGCACTGAAAACAAAGTGGCCTTCGCACGCCAGTCATTTAATGATGCGGTGATGCAGTACAACACCTATCGGCAGAGCTTTCCGCCAGTGGCGGTGGCGGGCATGTTTGGGCATGGCCAGGATGCTTCCTTGTTAGCGTTCGAAGATAGTGCTCAGATTCAAGCGGCGCCTAAGGTGTCGTTTTGATTCACTCAAGTTCTTAGCGATTCAACGTCTAAGCCACTGCACAGGGAAAGTAGCATATGGATTTTTTTACTGCGCAGGATCAAGCACGTCGTAAAACCGGGCGTCTGGTCATATTGCTAGTGCTGGCCGTAGTGGCGCTGATTGTTGTCGCCACGCTGGCGATTGCCATCACGCTCCAATTGATGGATGGGGGCCAACCCGCAGCACAATCCAGCCTTGCTGATCAGGGGATATTGTCAGCGCTATCCATTGAACTTGTCGCCGGTGTGGCGATTGCGGTGTTAGCGATTGTGGTGTTGGGCGGCTTGTTTAAACGTAGCCAGCTCCGCCATGGCGGCCGTGCAGTGGCGGAAGCGCTCGGTGGCCGGGAAATCAATCTCAACACACGTGATGCTGACGAACGCCGCATCCTTAATGTGGTTGAAGAGATGGCGATTGCGTCTGGAACGCCGGTGCCCTCGGTTTATGTGTTGGAGGAGGAGGCCATCAATGCTTTCGCGGCAGGGCATCAAACGAGTGATGCGGTGATCGGCATTACTCGGGGTGCCATCCGCAGCCTGACACGGGAAGAGCTGCAGGGAGTCGTGGCCCATGAGTTTAGCCATATTCTGCATGGCGATATGCGCCTAAATATGCGGTTGGTCAGTGTGTTGCACGGCATTCTGCTGATTGGTTTGTTGGGTGGAACACTGCTGCGTAGTATGCGGTTTCGGCGGATGGGCGGTGGTAAGCGCGACAACTCTGGAGCGGTCATTCTGGTGCTGGGGGCGGTGCTAATGCTGGTCGGTTACGCGGGCACCTTCTTTGGTAATTTGATTAAGTCAGCGGTCAGTCGGCAGCGCGAGTATTTAGCGGATGCTTCAGCAGTGCAGTTTACCCGCAACCCCCAGGGGATTGGTAACGCGCTGGTTAAGATTGGCTCTCATAGTCAGGGCTCTAACCTGCAAGCCGCGCAGGCGGCGGAGTTCAGCCACTTGTATTTCGGTCAGGGCGTGCGGCTGGGGTTTAATCAAATGATGGCCACCCACCCGCCGTTAAAAGATCGTATTCAGCGTGTGATGCCTAACTGGAATGGTCGCTTTGAGGCAACGTTGCCCACTCAACAGGCCAAGAGCGAAACAGCTGATTCAGCAGAAGCTGCGCCACACGCACAACCGGGACTGAGAACGGCAACCCTGGCCGCTGTCTTAACGGGCGCTTCTGCTCAAACGGCGATTAATTCTATGGGGCAACCCGACCAGCGCCATATTACCCAGGCCCAAGCAACGTTAGAAGCACTGCCAGAGCAGATTAAAATCGCCGCCCATGAGGCCTATGCAGCCCGCGCTTTGATATATGCGCTACTGCTCAGTGACGACCAAAGGGTGCGTGAACATCAGCTAGAAGCGTTGCAGAAAATCGCGCTGCCGGATGTTTATCTAGCGTTGGTTAAGCATGCCCCTGATGTGATGACGCTGGATATTCAACTGCGCTTGCCGCTGGTTGAGCTGGCGCTACCAGCGCTGAAATCGCTTTCGGTAGAGCAGGGGCAGCACTTTCGACTTTGTATGGAGCGCTTAATGAGTGCGGATGGTCAGGTAAGTCTGTGGGAGTGGACGCTGTATCAGTTGCTGCTGAATAATTTGAGCGAGCAGGATAACGGGCCTGCCAATCTTAAGTTAAACGACCTACAGCGGGAGTGTCAGTTACTTCTGACGGTGTTAGCAGCGGCCGGTCAGGAACACCCTGATGAGATCAGCGCAGCACTGCATGCTGCTGAGCGTGAGTTGCCGTTTGCCTTAACGGCCGCTGACGATGTAAGCGATATGCGCGCGCTTAGCCTGGCGGTTGAACGGTTAAGGCGCCTACAGCCTTTGCAGAAACCCGCTTTACTGCAAGCAATGGCACGCTGCATTGAGCACAGCGGAATTATTCGCCCGGCCGAAGCTGAACTGTTCCGTGTTGTGGCAGATATCCTCGACTGCCCGGTGCCGCCGTTATTGGTTGAAGATTAATGTCTGCGCTAGGTGAATAAAGATGTCTCCTCCGTCGCTCCTTCTGTTAGCCGACACTATCTTAATCCTTCATGTACTGTTTGTGGCCTTCGTCGTGCTTGGCTTGTTTGCTGTGTATGCAGGCTATTTTCTGAACTGGCGATGGGTTCGCAATCGCGTTTTCCGCATTATCCATCTATGCGCCATTGGTTATGTGGTGGGGCAGGCTTGGTTAGGTGTGGTTTGCCCATTAACGACATGGGAAATGGCGCTGCGGGCAGAAGCGGGGGCGGCCACCTATTCAGGCTCTTTCATTCAATATTGGTTGCATAGTTTGCTCTACTTCACGCTGCCGGAGTGGGTGTTTGTGGTGGTTTATACCTTATTCGGCAGCTTGGTGCTGGCGAGCTGGTTCGTGGTGCGGCCTCGTAATCCCTCTCGTTGATCCCCTTCTATTGCTATTTCCTATCTTCTTCGAAACAACCGCATGCCGAAAAGCATGGCTACTCTGTGGTGCGGGAGTATTGCGGCCATGGCTCCTATTGGTTCGGAATTCATCTGGTGAAGTTGATGAGTTGAGTTAAGCTGAAAGCAGCAGGTTTTATTCGTATTAATACTGCTGCAAAGCCAAACGAAACGGAGGTCAACGATGGCTAGAAAACCGAAAGAAAGTGGCAGCGGTAGCAAGCCTGCTGGTGGCAATGAGTCACTTAACTCAGTTTCCTGCGGAACTGAGAAACTCTTATTGGCGGCCCTGGAGCGCGGAAGCAACTGCCTTGAAACGGGACGCTTCCTGATTAGCTATCGTGAGGGCATGCTCGAAGATGGCATTAAAGCCCTGAAGGCCCAGAACTTTCGAGTGGCTGACGCGCGGGATTTTGCCGATCAAGCGGTTAATTTGGAAGATGCCGGGGATGCCGAAGCCATGGTCTTCCCAGAGCTTGGGGTCGCGCTAGTGGGCGGTGATGCCTTACAGCTACATGGAATGAGCATGCACGATCCTATCGCTGCAGACAGCCCAATCGAAATCATTGAGCCTGAGTACTTTGCGTTTTCAGAAAGCGCTGAGTACCTGCGGGGCTTTTTACGCGCCGCCAGCATCATTGCCCATGACCTGGGCGCAGAGCTAGATATGGGTGAAGCCGAAGAGGAGCTTGAGCCTGACGAGCTAAAGGCAACTTGGGGGTTAACCCAGTGCAAGGTGTTACAAAGCCGGTGGAGTGGCACCGGTATTAAAGTGGCGGTGCTTGATACTGGGATGGACCTGGGCCATCCAGATTTCGTTGGCAGGGAGTTTGATACCCGATCTTTCGTTGGCGAGCCTGTCCATGATATCAATGGCCACGGAACCCACTGTATTGGCACAGCCTGTGGCCCCCAAACACCCTCTGGAGATACGCCTCGTTACGGCATCGCTTACGGCTCTCGCATTCAGGTAGGTAAAGTACTCACCAACTCAGGAAGCAGTACCGGGGCAGGGGTACTGGCGGGTATGAACTGGGCCGTCGCGAATCGGTGTGAAGTTATCTCTATGTCCCTTGGCAGTCAAAGCCCAGTGCAAGAAGCCTATACCCACGCAGGGGCGGCGGCACTTCGCAATGACTGCCTAATTATCGCCGCTGCAGGAAACTCCGCTACAAACACGGGTGCGCCGGCCAATTCACCGACCATTATGTCGGTTGCATCGCTAGACACTAACTTGAAGCCTTCAAGCTTTTCGAATGCTGGCAAGATCGAAATTGCCGCGCCGGGCGGGGATATATTTTCGTCTTGGCCGCGTCCCATTCACCATAAAACGATTAGCGGAACGAGTATGGCGACGCCTCACGTGGCTGGCTGTGCCGCGCTTTGGGCAGAATCCGATGCCTCGTTACGTGGTACGAAACTCTGGCAACGACTGTTGGATTCAACGCGGCAGCTGCCATTTTCCGAGTCCCAGGTAGGGGCGGGTTTGGTCCAGGCTCCCTAACAAAGAAGGGTTATCTTTAGGCAGTGGCCCACGTTGGCGCTGCCCTGGGAACTGACTTCAAAGGTATGATCTATGCCAAATATTGAGCTTTGGATTATTACGGTTTCTCATGAACAATCGATCAAGGAAATCGCTACGCGCCTAAGTGCTGAAGGGTTAACTATCAGAGATATACTTGAAGAGATTGGGTGCATCACCGGATCGGCAGATAATGTCACCGTTGAGCGACTCAAAAAGGTTCAAGGTGTGGTAGATATTGCTCCTGATATACAGGTCGATATAGGACCTCCTGGCGCCGACAGTACTTGGTAAACCCGCATACTTCGCACTGCCCCTTAAGTCGTTTGGAAATAATAACGGTGACCAACCCCGCTGGCTGTCTACGCTGGTGGGGTTGCTAATGAATGGACTTATATGAGTGAAACGATGGAAGTGATCCGCAGTGTCGTTATTTCTGAATTTTCCGATTTTAATGACTTGAGTGAATTTATTATTCTGGTCATTCGGTTACTAATGGCTGCCTTGCTAGGGGGCTTGTTGGGGCTTGAACGAGAGCAGAGTGGCAAGGCGGCTGGAATACGTACCCACATGCTTGTCTGCATGGGAGCGGCGTTATTTGTGTTAATTCCCCAACAGTCCGGTATTTCTGATGCGGAGATGAGTCGGGTTATTCAAGGTGTTATTGCCGGTATTGGTTTTTTGTGTGCTGGAAGTATTATCACTCGTCAGGATAAATTGGCAGCCACAGGGCTAACTACCGCAGCAGGAATTTGGTTTACGGCTGCCATAGGAATAGCCATTGGCTTGGGGCGTGAGCAAACAGCAGTTTTATGTACATTATTGGCTTGGATGGTGCTCTATTTAGTACCTTTCTTCTCACGCTCGGTAACTAAGAAAAAACCTGCCCGTTCAGAGCCGAGTGTCGATGATCCTGGTATCAAATGAGGTTGAGCCGCTAAAGAAGGAGCTACCAAAGCCATGAATAAAATGGAGTCCTTGAACCAAGCGATTCATGAGGAAGTGGCGCTTTTCCCATACAACGCGGCTTGGCCTACCCTATTTGAGCAAGAGCGCGAGCGGCTTCAGCAACTGTTTCCAGGTGATTTTCGGGCGATTGAGCATATCGGTAGTACCGCCGTGCCTGGCCTTTCGGCCAAACCGATTATTGATATCCTGGCGGGCGTTGATTCAATCGCGCGCGCCGATGAATTGATGGAGCCGCTTTGCCGAGCTAGCTATGCCACATCAATGGAATACAACGCTTCGCTAGTAGAAAGACGTTGGCTAATGCGGTTTGCAAACGGGCGCAGAACCCATCACTTGCACCTTATGGTGTATGGCGGTGAAGAGTGGAACCAGCGCTTGGCGTTTCGCAATCGCCTTCGTCAAAGCGCTGAGCTAGCCCGGCAGTACGGAAACAGAAAGCGGCGGTGGGCAGAGGAATTCAAAACGGATAGAGAGGCCTACACCGCGGCAAAAGGGAGTTTTATTAGGGATGCATTGCTAGTTCAAAACGTGCCAAAAGTGCATTAGGGAGCGGATGTCCGTAAGTAGCGATAGCCGCTTCTCTGTTTGTCGAATGCCTATCGGTCGAGTAGTAGAGCAAGCTTTTCAGCTTGTCTTCTTTCTGCTTCCGGTACTTCTCCTTTTGGTATAACGCTTTCTCGGCTTATCGGAACGTTTTGTGGGTGTGCCAGCGCCAGTTTCACCCTGAGCGGTTTGAAGACTCTGCCTTAATTTGGCTGCATCGCTGTGGGTGAGCAGGGCGCGTAAGTCGTCTAGTAATGCTTGCTGGAAGGCGCCAGGGTCATCTTGCTGTTCGGAAATCGCCCGCAGGCGCTGCTCCCATAATGCGGTACGCTCTGGGGTGCTCACGGCGCTTGGCAGAGCGGCGATTAATGCACAGCCAAGCCTAGTAGCGCGCAGAGCTTTTTGTTGACGAACTAAGTAGCCGCGCTGCACCAGGGTTTCAATAATGCCTGCACGGGTGGCTTCGGTGCCCAGGCCATCGGTGTCGCGCAGGGTGCGGCGAACGGCGGAATCATCCACGTAGCGGCCGATATTCATCATCGCTTTGATCAGGCTGGCATCGGTGAAGGGTTCCGGCGGGCGGGTTTCCTTCTCCTCAACGCCCGCGCCTAGCGCTTGGCAAGGCTCCCCTTGAGTCAGCGGCGGTAGCGGTGGGGCTTCATCGCGAGTAGTGAACAGCGGTTTCCAACCCGGGTCGAGAATACTTTGGCCACGGGCACGGAAGGCCTCGTTAAGCAAAGTGAATTCGGCTTTGACTTCGAAGGTACGTAGCGGGCGGTAGAACTGCGCCATCACGTTGCGTACCACCAGCCGAAGCACATGGCCTTCGGTGTCGGAAAGCTGACTGAAATCAGCCGGTTTTCCGGTAGGCGCTATGGCGTGGTGCGCACCTACCTGCTTGTCGTTCCAGGCCTTTGAGCGCAGAGTGAAGTCAGCGCCATTAAGCCACTGTTGAAGTGTTTCATCGTTCTGGCAGGAGCTGGAAAGACTGCGTTGGGCAAGCTGAAGATGATCTTCCGGCAGGTAGCGGCAGTCTGAACGCGGATAAGTAATCAGTTTGTGGCGCTCGTAAAGTCGCTGACAAATGTCCAGCACCACCTGGGCAGAGAGCCCGTAACGGCGGGCGGCGTCTACCTGTAGGGCAGAGAGCGAGTAGGGCAGCGGCGGAGCCTGGCGTTTCTCTTGCTGATCGAGTTTGGTCAGTTTGCCAGATGCGCCGGGCAGCTGAGCGGCCAAAGTGTCAGCGGGAGTGCGATCAATTAAGCGCCCTTGGTCATCTAGCGGCTCGTGCTCTTTAGGTGCCCACCAGGCACGCAACTGCCCCTGGGCAACCCTTAAATCCACCCATAGCGGATAAAAGGGGTGGGGGACAAAGTCACGGATGGCGTTGTCGCGGCGCACGATTAGCCCCAGTACAGGCGTCTGTACGCGACCAACAGAGAGCACGCCGTCGTGACCCGCTTGGCGGCCGGTGAGTGTCCAGGCGCGGGTAAGGTTAATGCCATACAACCAGTCAGCACGGGAGCGTGCCTGTGCAGCTTCAAACAGCGGCTGGTACTCAACGTTAGAGCGCAGTTTCGCCAGTGCTCGGCTGACGGCTGGCTTGTTAAGATCGCTAATCAGTAGCCGCTGCACTGGGCCGCGATACTTCATGTACTCAATCACTTCCTGAACCAGCAACTGGCCTTCGCGGTCAGGATCGCCTGCGTGTACCACATCCGTCGCTTGTTTAATCAGCTTGCGAATCACCGCTAGCTGACCACGCGCTTTCGAGCGGGGCATTAGTTTCCACTGTTGCGGCACGATAGGTAGCCGATCCAGCCGCCACTGCTTATCAGCGGGGTCATAGGCTTCGGGTGGTGCCTGCTCCAGCAGGTGGCCCAGGCACCATGTTACCGTCGTATCACCGCACATAATGGCACCATCCTGGCGCTTGCTAGTGCCCGGTAACGCTTCGGCAATGGCTTGGGCGAGGCTGGGTTTTTCGGCAATTATCAGGCGCATAGCAGCGGGGCCTTCATCGTATCCATCGGTGGCGGCTATAGTAGCAGACGCTTTGGAGGTTAGGTTGAAGGGGAGAGGATAGTGATGCGGCAAGTTATCAATGCTGTTAAGTTGTATAGATTGTGTATAAATAATTGAGTGTAGTTAGTTTTAAGGGGCATAACCAATGCGTGAGCGCGGCAGAACACGACGCTTGATGGGGTTAGGGGCGCGTACCGGTGGTGCGCTGTTGAAGACACGGCTCGGCGGCCAAGCAGATTGGCGGGCACTCGGCGAAGCGCTGTTTGAGGGGTTATCTGAACTCAAAGGCCCGGCCATGAAGCTTGCCCAAATCATGTCTCAATGGGATGACCTGCTACCGCCTGACCTAGCTGAGGAGCTCGCCCGCTTGCAGCGTCAGGCCGAACCTATGCCCTGGTCAAAAATTCGTGAAGCTTTGGCGATGCAGTATGGAGATATTGATCACTACTTCAGTGAGATTGAAGAGCGTCCGTTTGCCAGTGCCTCAATGGGGCAGGTGCACCGGGCAACCACCCATAAAGGTGAAACCATTGTATTGAAAGTTCAGTACCCTGGCTTGGCTGAGGTATTAGAGAGTGATTTGGTTCAGGTGCGGCGCATTATGCGCTTAGGTCGCTGGTTCAAAGTGCCCCAGGCCAGACTGGACGCGCTGTTTGATGAGCTTGCCGAAAGCCTGCGTGGGGAGTTGGATTACCATGCAGAAGCTGATGCCCTGGCGCGTTATCGCGAGCGCTATAAAGATGATCCGAGACTAGTGATTCCTGAGCCGCTACCAGCACTTTCCGGGCAGCACGTACTAGCGATGCGCTATGTAGGCGGCACGCCGCTGCGTGAGTTAGCACAAGCTGATGATGCCACACGCCAAGGCGTTGCCCATGCACTGGCAGATTGGATCACCCAAGAGCTATTTACTTACGGTGAACTGCACGCCGACCCCCATGCGGGTAACTTTGCCGCTGATGATCAAGGGCGGTTGATCATTTACGATTTAGGCGCGGTGATTGCAGTACCTGAAGCGCGCATTAAGGCGATGATGCAACTGCTTGATGCCACACTGAAGCATGATCCTATGGGCATGGATGAGGCGCTAATGAAAATGGGTGGGCGCCAGGGGCAGGGGGCGCCACTGGCGCTATATAAAGAGTCCGCGGAGTGTATTGCACCACTGTTTGCCCCAGGCGAACAAGATTTCAGCGATGTCCGGGTGCATTACCGGCTGCGTGAACTAACCCCTAAAGTATGGGCCGCCATGGACCGCCTGCAGCCCCCGGCGGATACCTTATTACTGTCTCGCGCGTTGAACGGTCACTACTGGAATCTGGTGCGTTTAGGGGCGCGGTTAGATATGCAAGAACGTTCGATTCCACTGCTTAAACGGGCCCATTAACGATGAACCGATTGCCGCTGCGGTGAAGTCGGCCTTCGTGATAAACTATGTCGCTTTCATTTTAGTCATCGTGATTTAAAGACATCGTTTATAGACATCGTTTAACGCAGTGGAGACGGCAATGCTGGCGGTATGGGTCGATCAGCTGCTGGGATTTGCCTCCGGGGCACTCTCGGCAATCAGGCAACAAGAACACTATCCGGATTTCATGACCTGGGTGCGTGCCAAGGGCGCGGACGCATTCGAAGGCGATGTGGCAATGGCCCAGGCGCTGGCACCGGTGCTGTGGTCGCAAACACCGCTGGAGCGGTTAGGTTTTGCCTGTGAGCCGCTGGCCACGCCTGGGCGAAATGAGCCGTGTTGGTGTGATTCTGGGCGCAAATTTAAGCAGTGCTGCTACCGGATTGATTTCCCCACTGAAATTCCTGATCAGATGATGTGGATGCTTTCGCTACGCGAATGGAAAGGCGCAACTCTGAAAGCCGCGCTGGATAGCCAGCAAGCTCCGCCTCAAGCACTGCTGGAAGCTGGTCTAATTGCGGCTGAAAGCGGACAGACCGGCCGCGCTATGCAAATCCTTGAATCGTTATTCGATGGCAGCGACTGGTCGCGGTTGCCGGAGCAGGCTGAACCTGCTTTTGAAATCCTGCTGGATATTTATCAGGAGCGTGGTTTCACCCGTAAGCGTGCGGATCTGCTTGATGACGTCATGGAGCGCGGGCCGCTGTTTTTGCGTGGTGTGGCACTTGAGCGTTTGTGTCTGATGCACCTTGATAACGATGACCTGGATAGCGCCCGTGGTGCTTTTGTTAAAGCTCAGCAAGCGCTGCCTGATTCGCCCACGCTTGCCTATATTGAGGCTATGCTGCTGCTCCATGAAGGTCACGAACAGGAAGCCAAAGAGCGCGCCAACTTCTGGTATCGTCGCCTGGTTCGCCAAGGTGAACTGGATGAAGATCAGCTGGATTTTTTGGCCGCCCTGGCGGAGAACCCAGGTGCCACGCTAGCTGACCAACTACTCAGCGCTGAAGAAGACCTTTCAACGCCACTGATTGCTCTGCAAGCGTTACTGACTGAATTGCCCACCGCACCCAAAATCGATGTGAGCGCGGACCCTGAAAGCGGACGTTTGCTTTACAACACCAGTGCCCGCGAGGCGACGCTGTTTGCTGCCTGGCATGAGCATTTTCAAGTGCTCGTCGATGAAGACGTTGCACTGGGTTTTCAAGCGGACCCTTGGATTAACGCGATGGAGTGGATGCCAGCACTCTGCTCGCATCCAGAATGGCTTGATGCGCCTCAAGTAGTGCAAGACTTAACCCTGGCGCTGACCAGCCGCTTTGGCAGCCTGCCGTGGATGGCGCCGAGCTTACTAGAGCCACTGGCGTTGCGTTTATCACGCTGGCTAGAGCAGGCCCGTGCCGAAGGCGATGGCAACCTGTGTTGGGATGATGCCAATAATGCCATGCTGCTGCGCACCGGCTTAGCACTGGTGGTAGGTATGGAGCGTGGTGCTCGCCAGCACTCCCGTGAACTGGCTGAAGAGCTGTTGTTGATCGACCAGGAAGATAGCTTGGGGCTGCGCGAATTGGTGCTAGATCAACTGTTACGCGATCATCGTAACGAGGAAGCGCTGGCGCTGGCTGAAGAGAATGACGACGATGGCTCGTTAGTGCTGGGACTGTTAATGGGTAAAACCCTGGCACTCTATCGGCTTGAACGGCATGAAGCGGCAGAGACCTCGCTTGGTGATGTGGTTAAACATAATCGCCATGCGTTAGAGCTAATTTGCGCTGAGAGCCCACGCCCCTCCATGCCCCACCCTGATGGGCAGGTTGATCCTGGCTCACGCGCGGAAGCATGGCAGTACCGCACACTGATGCGTGATCAGTGGCGGACAACACCAGGCGCGTTGGATTGGCTAGACGCCCATCGCTAGGCCCATTATTAGACCCTACTACCAAGCCCGCTTATGCGGGCTTGGTAGCATTTGGCGTAGGCACCAACTGCTTGTCTCGGCTGATCCAGATCGCTAAAACAATCGCTGGTATGCCGAGCAGTGTGGCAATCACGAAAAAGCTCGGGTAGCCCTGAGCTGTAACCACCAGCCCACCAAAACCGCTTAAAAATTTACCTGGCAGTGTCATTAGCGACGAGAACAGCGCGTATTGTGTCGCGGTATATGCGCGCGAGGTAAGGCTTGAAAGAAAGGCGATGAACACCGCACTGGCCAAGCCATTGGCGAGGTTGTCACCAATAATGGTGATCACCAGCATAGGTAGCTGATTGCCGACCATGGCAAGTACTGCAAACAGTAAATTCGTTACCATCACCATGGCGGCACCGAAAATCAACAGCGGGCCGATGCCATAACGGGCCACGAAAAGTCCGCCTAAAATCCCGCCGGTAATACTCATCGCAATGCCAAAGATATTGGTCACATTAGCAATCTCTGCCAGCGTGAACCCCAAATCGATATACAGCGGGTTGGCCATAGATGCCATGGCCAAGTCGCTAATTCTAAACACTGCAATAAATACCAAAATCCACAGCGCTTTCACCCCGTATCGGCTGAAAAAATCGGTGAACGGGCAGACAAGAGCACCAATACTCCACGCACCCAAGCGGCGGAAAATCTTGGGTTTTCCACGGCTAGCGCGGATAAACGCACGTACCTTGGGTTCGTGAATAAGTTGAATGGAGAGCGATGCTCGCTTGGGCTCAGGACGTATTAGTACGGTTAGCACACCAATACCCATCAGTGCTGCCATGCTGAGATAGGCAACATCCCAAGAGGCAGAGGCTGCAATGTAGAGCGCCCCTGCACCTGCGGCCAGTAATCCTCCGCGATAGCCAATAATATAAGTTGAGGCCATGGCGGCTTGAACATCGTCGTCGGCCGACTCGATACGGTAGGCGTCAATCGCAATGTCTTGGGTCGCTGAGCCAAACGCGACAAGAAGCGCAAACATGGCCACTAAACCGAGGTTGCCTACCGGGCTAATACCGGCAAGGCCCACCAGTCCAGTCACAATGAGGCCTTGTGCCAATAGCATCCAGCCGCGCCGTTGACCGAATACGCGAGTTAAGAACGGCAGCGCTAGGCGGTCCACCACCGGGGCCCAGAAGAATTTGATGGAATAAAGCATGCCGATCCAGGCAAAAAAACCGATGGCCGCCACCTCAACGCCATCGCTACGCAGCCAAGCGGAAAGCGTTGAAAACACCAATAGAAAAGGCAGGCCTGCCGAAAACCCCAAAAACAGCATGGTGATAACGGGTGCGCGACAATAAATTGCCAGCGCTGCAAGCCAACTGCGCTGGGGGGTGGGGGTGGGCATCAAGCGATACTCCTCAAAGACGTTGGCAAGGGCCAAGTGATAAACTAAGCCAATAATCCATCACAAAGCCGACAGCTTACCGGAGAGGAGTTTTCCATGTCGATTACCGCGCATCAGGTAGTTACCTTGCACTATATTCTGAGTGATGTGCTAAGCGATGGCAGCAAGCGAATATTGGATGACTCCCATGCGCGCAATAAGCCGCTGGAGTACTTACATGGCCATGACAATATTGTACCGGGACTGGAGCGTGCCTTAGCAGGGCAAGCCAAAGACGCTGAGCTAAGCGTGCAACTGATGCCTGCCGATGCCTACGGGGTGCGCAACGAGGCGCTGGTGCAAGAGGTGAACCGTGCTTCTTTTGGTGGCGCTGAATTGTCGCCCGGCAGCAGTTTTCAAACAGAAGGTGAAGCTGGCCCACAAATTGTTACTGTACTGGAAGTTAATGGTGATCGGGTTACGGTTGATACTAACCATCCCCTAGCGGGTCGCACGCTTAACTATCGGGTGACTATCCTAGACATACGTGAAGCCACTCGCGCAGAGCTTGCCAAAGGGCATCCGCTACCGCCAGGCACCGAGCATAGTAAAGTTGAAGACCGAAAAGTGTTGTAGCCTTATGCAGAGCTAAAAGCAGCGCTAGAAATTGATCGGTATCAATTTCCTGTTTAAGCACTTTCCCCCGACCCTTATAACTTGACCTGGATCAGCTTTCTCCCGCCGTTGAGTGATTAGTATGAATGCATACATCACGGCGGGAGGAATCATCATGTATTGGGATGACACAGTAGTTTTTGGGTTAGCCACCGTCGCTTTGGTGATCGCTTTTATGGTGGGTTGGGTGGGCTTCGTGATTCGCGATCATCTACGCAAGGATGAGCGTAAAAAGTAGCCCAGCTATTTTACGTCAATGTTGTCAGGGGAGGGGGCTTATACATTTAGTAAGCTTCCTGTTGCCAGCCCAATTTGGGCTGGCTTTTTTTGGTTTAAAATAACCTCAGGTTGAACCTGCTCAACTGTGATTTAAAAGCCATGCGTTGAGAGACATGGTTTAAGAGCAAAATCAGGCGTGCTCTGGTAAAGTCCAGTGAAGTGAAAATTCACCAGGAAGCTTTACATGAACGCAGTTGCCTTACACCGCAGCCCATGGGTTCGTGCACGTGATCGGTTTGCGAGCGTCTTGCTGGTCGCTGGATTAGCGCTGCCCGCGACCGTGCTTGCCCAGGCCTTAAATTTAATCAATGGTGATGTCACCGAGAAGATCGCACTAAGTGACTTACGCGATATATCCGATACCAGCTTTACGCTTTATGACCCCTACCAAGGCCGTGAGGTCGAAATGCAGGGTGTGGCTTTTCAGACGTTTCTGATCGATCATTTTGGCCAAGTACCACCAGCGTTGCACTTTACCGCTTGGGATGACTACGAAGTGACGCTCGAAGAGTGGGATGATCCTAATTGGTATTTGATTACCTTGGAAGATGGCGCTCCCCTAACACTTCGTTCGCGCGGGCCTGTACGGCTAGTAGAGCGAGACTACGGTGATCGTGACGTTGAGAGCCTACGCGAGTTTAACGACTGGATTTGGATGATCCGCAGTATTGAGGCGAAGTGGTGACACTCAAACGCGTTGAGCAGTCGCTAATGCGGCCCCGGCCTTTTGCGCGGCAGCACCGTTATTTAACGTGGCTGTCGTTGAGCCTGATGAGCTTTTTGGGGCTCATGGTGCTGATTGTTTATGAGTCGCGTTGGGTATACCCCGAAATCCAAGCTTATTTCAGTCAAACCGGCAGTTTAACCGGCCAGCAATTGGCAACACGCTCGCGTGTTTATCTGCAAAACGCTCAAACTGAGTTATTGACTGAACAACCTGAAGTGGAAGCGTTTGATGCCTCTATCGCGCAAATAGAAATAGCTTACGGGCTATTTGATGTGCACGTTTATCGGCGCCAGTACGAGTGTACTGAACCAAGCTTGCGGGATTTAAATCAACTAATGGAGCGTTTAGAGCAGCGCGGTATTGGCCGCATTGACGCTTTGAGCGAGTTATTCGCCCCGATTCAGTGTTTGACACATATTGAAATGAGCCAGCTAGACCGCCGTGGCCAAGCGATCAATGATTTTTCTGAAAGCACCCGCCAGCACAACCAGGTGTTGACGTATTCAAGTCTATTAATCTTTGTGCTGGGATTAGCATTTTGGTGGCTCCACGAGCGCCAATTAAGACGCACTGATCATGCTACACAACAAACCTTTGAGTGGATGCAGCGCGCTATGCGCGACCCGCTGACCGGCATTGGAAATCGGAGTGCTTTGCATCAGGATGTGATGGCTAATCAGCATCACTCGCTAGGCCTTATTCTGATTGATATCGATTTCTTCAAACAGTACAACGATGCTGTGGGGCACCCTCAGGGCGACGCGTTATTACGTCAGTTAGCGGAGTTAATCGCCCATACCCTCAAAGATGAAGCGATGCTCTACCGATTGGGGGGCGATGAGTTTGCAGCATTGATCGACTGCCCCGATTCAAACACCCTGGGGAGTTACTGTCGTGAGCTGATCCAGGGACTTCACGGAGCTAATTTTCCGCACCCCGCTCATCCAGATAAAAAAGGGGTCACCCTAAGCGTGGGTGGTACATGTTTTATAGCCGGTGAAAAAGCATTTTCACTTGCTTACGAAGCGGCTGATAAAGCCCTATACCAGGTTAAAACAGCCGGACGCGACGGGTGGCAGGTGACTGAAGACGCAAAATAGCGTTTTAGTCCACAAACGCCGCTCATCATGTAAGTGCTTTGCAAAAAAAGAGTAAACAATGGGGAAGTGGCCTCGTTCAGTGGCGCTCTTACGCTACGTTGTTTAAAGTGAATACTGAAATCAAACGGTGTTCGATAACTGCGGAGAAAAGAGATGAGTCACAATGAAACGTCCACTTTGTTAAAGCAGCCTCGTTCGCGCCGGCAGGTGCTGGCAAGCCTTGGGTTAGGTGCGGCGGCGCTATACGTGGCACCGAGCCTGCTGTCGATGGATCAAGCGGAAGCGCGCGGCAAACATCGCTCAAAGCCCAGCTATTCACGTCCAAGCTATTCACGCCCCAGCTATTCCAGACCACGCCACTCTCGTCCGAATCATTCCCGTCACCATCACTCTCAATCGCATCACCACCGTGCACAATATTCACGTCCACGTCATCGGCATGACCCGTATGCCCGTGGCTATCAATCCCGCCCGCGCTGGGAGCGTGATGGAGTGATCGAACTGCGCATCAGTCGGCTGCTGCCAAATCGCTGGTGAGGTCAAATATGAACGCCATAACTGACTATGCGTTGCCTGGGTTAGGTCCCTGCTTAAGGCTGGTAGATGCGCAGCCATTGTTACCCGTTCTCCAGGCGGCGATGCCGGGCTGGGCATTAACGGAGTGCGCACGCCAGCCCGTTGAGCCAGATATCTGTGTATGGCAGCAAGAAGAAGGTTTCTGGCAGCAGGCGCCTGCACTGCCGAAAGGGATGTGGCTGGAAACCGCCGTGGGAACGGCGTGCAGCGTTATTGCTGATGTTTCGGGTGCTTTTTTACGCCAGCATCCCGATTACATTGGTTTGCACTGTGGCTCGGCTGAAATAGACGGCCAATTAGTGATTTTCCCAGAATCCCACCGTGCCGGTAAAAGTACCCTCACGTCTGCGTTTGCAGCCGTTGGGTTTCGTGTTTTTGGCGATGATGTGGTGGCGTTAACCCCTGAAGGCGAAGGCGTATCGCTGGGTATTGCCCCAAGACTTCGTTTGCCGCTACCCACGGGGATTGATAGCGAGTTTCAAAACTTTGTTAGCACCCACCAAGGCCCCAGCGATGACCGGTATGGCTATTTAGCACTTGATGATACGTTACTGGCTAGCCACGGTGTAAAGCGTCCGATCGGTGCCAT
Source organism: Halomonas sp. NPDC076908 (assembly GCF_050269715.1). NCBI lineage: Bacteria > Pseudomonadati > Pseudomonadota > Gammaproteobacteria > Oceanospirillales > Halomonadaceae > Halomonas > Halomonas sp. NPDC076908. Next base: position 25,105 of record NZ_JBNNIW010000018.1, read on the forward strand.
CATATTGATTGATCGTGACAATAGTGTCACCAAGCCACAGCTGACCTCTTTGCAGCATGGCGAGGGGCTCTGGCAACTGCTACAGCAGAACTTTGCCGACACGCTCTCTGATCAAGTGCTGATGACTAAATTTTGGCCTCTAGTGCAGGGCATGCCCTGTTTTTTACTGCGTTACTCGGATGCTTATCAGGCGGCGGAATTTGTCGGGCGTCATCTTGGAGAGGCACTGAAAGGGCAACCGTCTAGCTATACGTCTCCCTCCTTTGAAGCCGTCATGCCTCAAGCGCCCTCGCTGAGTAGAAGCGATCAGCGTTGTTGGCGTGCACGTTCAACCGCGCATGAGTATCCCCTAGGCGATGAGCTATTTGTCATTATCGAAGAGGGGGGAGCCATTCATCGCATGAACGTGACTAGCCGGGCAGTGTGGCTACTTTTGCAAAATGAAGCGCTGGATATTGAGGAGTTAAGCAAAACCCTTACGGCGTTTTTTATGCCGATTTCACGAGAACAGGTATCTAAAGATGTGGCGTTGCTGCTGGGTCAGTTTTTAGCGGCCGGGTTAATTGAGTCAGTAGATTGTGCCAAATGAGCGTTTAGCGCCACGTATCACGCCAAGCGCGCATGACGCGTTCTGGGTACCAGGTTTGACCTAAACTGCCATTGTAGCGTGCTAGGGCGCGGGTAAAATCGCCATTTTCGATGGCGAGGTAATGCGCCAAAATGGTACAGCCATAGCGTAGATTACGTGGCGGGTGCGTTAAATCATCAATGGGTAACCCCAGCTCGCTGACCCAAAAAGGCATGATTTGCATTAACCCGACCGCACCTGCAGATGAAATGGCGTCTGCCTTAAAGGCACTCTCAACTTGAATCAAGGCGAGTATTAAATCAGGCGGCAGTCCAGCCAGCCTAGCTTCTTGGTAGATACGAGTGAGTAGCGTTTGCCGCTGTTCCGGGTCGCTGATAAAGCGCGTTAGCGGCGCATCCTTACGCATGCGCCACTGTTGCGCTGCCCACTGTTGCTGAGCCGTTTGATGTTGCTGATTGGCAGCTTCAAGCGTAGGGCGCAGCGCTTGGGGTAAGGGCTGGGCAGCTAGCGGTGTCATGCCGAACAGCATTAAAAGCGTGATCACGCTCAGGTTGGCTGCCAGCATGCTTGGCCACCCAGAGCCCAGCCACCGCGCGAGACTGCGCAAAGTGCCATGTGAAGCACTATGCGCGGTGGCAAGCTTAGTAATGTTAGCGGGCTTTCTCACGCAAAAAATCGATGATTTGATCCGCAGGCACCATCGTTGCATCGCTATCACGGCGGCCCTTGTACTCCAGTTCGCCGTTGTCTAACCCACGGTCACCAATCACTAAGCGGTGGGGAATGCCCATCAACTCAAGATCGGCAAATTTGACCCCAGGGCGGGTGTCGCGGTCATCCAGCAGCACATCTAATCCCGCCGCGCTGAGCGCTTGATAGAGGCGCTCGGACTCTTCACGAACACGTTGGGATTTGTGCGCATTCATCGGTACCAGCGCCACTTGGAACGGGGCAATCGCATTGGGCCAGATAATGCCGGATTGATCGTGATTCTGCTCAATCGCTGCGGCGACCACACGGGTCACACCAATGCCGTAGCAGCCCATCCACGGGTGGCTGGTTTTACCATTGTCGCCCAGTACGTTGGCATTCATGGCTTGGGAATATTTCTGGCCAAGCTGGAAAACGTGACCGACTTCAATGCCGCGCTTGATCGACAGTGTGCCTTGGCCATCGGGAGAAGGATCACCTTCGACGACATTACGCAGGTCGGCGACTTCTGGCAGGGCAACGTCACGCTCCCAGTTAATGCCGAAGTAGTGCTTGTCGTCGACATTGGCGCCAGCGCCGAAGTCGCTCATTAGCGCTACGCTACGGTCAATAATCACCGGCATGTTAAGGCCGATCGGGCCAAGCGAGCCGGGGCCAGCGCCAACGGCGGCGCGGATCTCTTCTTCGCTGGCCATCGTCAGCGGCGCGGCGATGGCGGCCAGGTTCTCTGCTTTCACTTCGTTAAGCTCATGGTCACCGCGAACCAACAGCGCGATGAGTCCCCCTTCAGCTGCGTGAACCATCAGCGTTTTAACGGTTTTTTCAATTGGCAGATTGAACTGCTTCACCAGTGTTGCGATGGTCTTGGCGTCTGGAGTGTCGACTAAGCGCAGCTCTTCGCTGGGCGCTGTGCGTGTCGCCTGGCTACCAAGTGGGGCAGGTAGCGCCTCGGCTTTTTCCATATTGGCCGCGTAGTCCGAAGAGTTGGAGAACACAATATCGTCTTCGCCGGAGTCCGCAAGCACGTGGAATTCGTGGGAGCCAGTGCCGCCGATTGAACCGTTGTCGGCGATCACCGGGCGGAAGTTAAGCCCTAAGCGGGTGAATATGCGCGTATAGGCATCGTACATATCCTGGTAGGTTTGCTTGAGCGACGCTTCATCCAGGTGGAAAGAGTAGGCGTCTTTCATTATGAATTCACGCGAACGCATTACCCCAAAGCGCGGGCGAATTTCATCGCGAAATTTGGTCTGAATCTGGTAGAAATTAACCGGCAACTGCTTATAGCTGGCAATCTCTTTACGCACTAAATCGGTAATCACCTCTTCATGGGTCGGGCCAACGCAGTAGTCGCGATCATGACGATCTTTCAGGCGGAGAAGCTCAGGGCCGTACTGCTCCCAACGGCCAGACTCCTGCCAAAGCTCAGCGGGCTGCACGGCGGGCATCAAGACTTCCTGAGCGCCTGCACGATCCATCTCTTCACGCACAATGGCTTCTACTTTGCGCAGGGTGCGCAGACCAAGCGGCAGCCACGTATAAAGGCCTGAGGTTAGGCGGCGAATCATCCCTGCACGTAGCATTAACTGGTGGCTAATGACTTCGGCGTCGGCCGGGGTTTCTTTCAGAGTGGCAATCAATAATTGGCTGGCGCGCATGGGCGTGAGCATTCCTTGGTTCTTGAAAAGGGGGTTTTTAAAATAGGTTCTTGAAAATGTGCTTAGAAGCGTTGAATGCAGGCATTGTACGGCTTAGTGGGTAAAGCGGCAAAATATGAAGTAATGGCACATAGCCTATGCTTTTGTCAGGTTGTGCTAGACTAGTCGAGTTTTAAGATACGTGAGTCGGAAAAAAATCGCTACGTCACAACGTTCTACACCGATTACCGTTACGTTTATTGATTTGAGGGAACCTCCATGCATCAAGCAGTTCGTCGCTGGCTAACAGGGGCCGTCGTTGGCGCCTCTGTCGTGGCATTAAGTGGTTGCGGCACGCTTTTTCATCCCGAACGCAAAGGCCAGTTGAGCGGTGATATCGATCCCGTTATTGCTATCGCCAATAGCGTTGGGCTGCTGTTCTTTATTGTTCCTGGGGTAATTGCTTACGCCGTGGATTTCTCTAATGGCACCATCTACCTGCCGGGCCGTAATAGCGCCTCAGTAGATGTTCACCAGTTAGACGACGCTATGGATGTGGCTTCTCTGGAAAAATTGCTTTCTGAAAAAGCCGGCCAGCCGGTGAGTTTAGAGAGTGAACTCGTCATGATTGAAGAGATGGATAGCCTAGATGAAGCGCTGGCCATGGTGCGGATGTCAGGCGTACTGGATGAAGAGAACCTGGCTAACATGGAAGTCATTACTGAAAGCTAGGCGGCATCAGCATTTAGTTAAGCCTAAAAGCTCAGACTGCACAGACATGAGCTTTTTTGCGCCACACGTTTCAGGGTGAGAAGGCGCAAAGTTATCCATACTGTGTGGGAGGGCGCTTTAGCGCGCGAAGGGTGCCGTAGGCACCCCTTAGGATACGCGGGCTATAAGCTCAAATATTCGCGAGCTAAAGCGCCCTCCCTCAAGTTTAGTTATTAGCCTAGCAAAGATAATTCCACACGGAGTGATGGATAGTTTTTTATAGCTCTACCTTTTAACGAGTTAACCTCACTCAGTTTTAAAAGAAGCCAACTTCAGCGTGATTAACCCTGCCACTAATCCCCAGAAAGCACCGCCAATGCCTAGGTTTTGTACGAAAAGTTGGCTCGCAAGCAACGGTCGATGCACGCCACGCATACCATCGCCTTAAAGCTACTTGCCAGCTTTTCATAGCGTGTGGCGATGCGGCGACATTCTTTAAGCCAGCCAAAGCAGCGTTCTATCGCATTCCGTTGACGATATTTGGGTTTATCGAACCGTCTGGGTAGACCAGGCCGGATTCTTCGGTGCATGTTGCGCTGAGCAATCACGGGTTTCATGCCGTGCCTGTCGCAGTAATGACGCAGCTCATCGCTGTCATATCCTTTATCAGCCACCATATAGCGACTACGTTTGCGAGGGCGCCCGACGCTACCTGGTAGATGAACTCTCTCCAATGTCGGAATGAAGTGCCGAGAATCTGCCTCTTGACCAGGGGACAGCGTGAACGCCAGTGGCCAGCCATGGCGATCACAAACCAAATGAATTTTGGTGGTTAAACCGCCGCGACTGCGGCCAAGTGCATGGTCTAGCGGTTCTTTCGAGCCCCCTTTTTACCGCCTCCAGCGGCAGCGCGTGTGGCCCGCACGGAAGTGGCGTCGATCATCCACGTGTCCAAGTCCATAAGCCCATCTTCACGTAATTTGAGCTGCAAGCGAGAAAGTACCGCTTCAAAGGTGCCGTCATCACGCCACTTGCGGAACCGGTCATACACCGTCGACCAAGGACCATATCGCTCGGGTAAATCACGCCATTTGGCGCCAGAGCACAGCACCCAGAAGATACCATTGAGCATTTTTCGGTCATCCCGTCTGGGCCTGCCCATGGTTTGAGGGGGCGACACGATATCTTCAATCTGTGCCCAGCCGTCATCAGAGATCTCGTAACGTCCGACCATTTTTTTCCCCTATGCTGCTTTTGCATAGGTAAAATTAGCAGATAAGGCTTTTCGTACAAAACCTAATAGCGTGACGCCGGAGCCCGTCAACAGAAATGTGATAATGGCTGCGTCGCGATGTGTGGGGTCATGAAAAGCGTTCGCTAGACCACCGCCTAATGTTGCCAGTAGTGCAATGCCCGCCAAGGCCATCACTAATACCGTAGGTAGTGCCATAAAAATACCCGTCACGGTAGCGCCAAAAATACCCATCCCAAGATAGAAAACCCCGGCGGCTACCCCTGCGGTGTAGCGTCGTTTTGGATCTGCATGAGCATCAGGTCCTAAACAAACCGCTGCGCTAATCGCCGCCATATTAAATGCATAGCCACCAAAAGGGGCTAATAGCAGCGAGGCACCACCTGTCCAGCCAATCAGTGGTGAGCTATTTGGGCGGTAACCCGCTGCACGCAGTACGGCGACACCTGGCAGGTTTTGTGTTGCCATAGTGATGACAAAGAGCGGTATACCAACGCCAATCAGTGTTGCGAGGGTAAACGTTGGCGCAGTAAACACAGGCATGGTGGGCGCCAGCGAAATACCCTGTAAGTTAATCTGCCCTTGCATGGCAGCAACCGTTAAGCCAATGATCAGCACACCGGGTACGGCTAATGATGGCCATAACCGTCTTCCTGCTATCCAAGTGGCTAGCATAGTAAGTGGCATTAACCACTGGCTTTCCATCACCACAAACAGCTCTAGCCCAAAGCGCAGCAAAATACCCGCCAGCATGGCCGAGGCGATCGAGCTGGGTATATAGCGCATCAAGCGTTCAAATAGCCCGCTGACACCGCATAGCGTGATTAACAATGCAGAAAATAGAAACGCACCAATGGCCTCTTCCATGGGGATACCCGGTAGGCTGGTAACGAGGAACGCCGCGCCAGGCGTAGACCAGGCCGTGAGCAAAGGCATGCGGTAGTGTAATGACAAGCCTAGGGAGGTGGCTCCCATGCCAATGCCCAAGGCCCACAGCCAGGAACTGATTTGAGCAGGTGATGCTCCAGCCGCCGCAGCGGCCTGAAAAATAATCGCCGCTGAGCTGGTATAGCCAATAATCACCGCGACAAAACCTGCGGTAATGCTTGATAGGCTAATATCTCGGCGCAACGAAGGTCGCCGCTCTGATGTTTGGGCTAAATGTTGTGTTGTCGTTTTATGCATGACAACCTCCCGCGAAGCGTCAACTTGGGTGTGCGTTATAGCGCACGAATCGGGCATGCTATCATTGTGCGTAATAACGCACAATGCGCGCGGTAGAGTATCAAGCCGAATGGATGACATTAAATAGTCTAATGAGATGGGGGAGATATGGCAGAGAATGATTCAGGCACACAAACCCAGACGATAGAGCCGCCCCCGACCATTGCGGGGCATATCGCGGGCACCGTAAAGCGGTTGCGTAAAGAGCGCAGTTGGAGTTTGGATCGTACCGCGGGTGAAACCGGCGTTAGCAAGGCCATGCTGGGCCAAATCGAGCGTGGCGAATCCAGCCCAACAGTCTCAACGCTATGGAAAATCGCCAGCGGTTTTCGAGTGTCGTTTTCTACGCTGTTTGATAGCGCAAAACCTGCGTTAGGCGAACTGCATCGCAATGGCCTGGAGTCGGTCTGGGGAGATGATAGCGTCGGCATGAAAGCCCGCTTACTGTTCCCTTATGACCCGCTACTTGGTTTTGAAATGTTTATGATTGAGCTTGCCCCAGGCGCCTTGAGTGAATCGTCTCCCCATGCCAGTGGGGTGGTTGAACACATTGTAGTCATAGAGGGGCAGATGGAGCTGTGCATTGATGGGCGGTGGCAAACGCTGCATGAAGGCGAGGGCATTCGTTTTTTTGCTGACCGGCCTCACTCAATGCGCAATGCCACCGATACGCGGCTGCGCTGCCACGATGTGATTCACTACTTGCCCGGCGCGGCCTCTGGTGCTTGAGCGCGCTTGGCTATTGTGCGCGTAGCCAGGCGATCTCATCTGCCCATATTTCGGGTTCAATGGTCTCTAAAATCATTGGAATAGCGTTAATGCGCTTGTCCTGCATAATCGTTGTAAACGCTGGCAAGCCGATATTGCCTTTACCCAGGCTGTGATGCCGGTCAACGCGGCTGGCGAACTCGCTTTTGGCATCGTTTAAGTGCATGCCACGCAGGTATTCAAAGCCCACCACGCTACCTAGTTCATCGAGTGTAGCTTGGGTTGCCTCAGCGCTGCGCAAATCGTAGCCCGCCGCGAAAGCGTGGCAGGTATCGATGCATACGCCCACCCGGGTTTTGTCATCCACTTGAGCAATAATTTCGGCTAAATGCTCAAAGCGCCAACCCAAATTGGTACCTTGCCCGGCAGTGTTTTCAATTACCGCCGTGACGCCTTGGGTATGCGTTAACGCTTCATTGACGGACTCAGCAATGCGCTTTAAACAGTCGCTTTCACTGATTTTGTTCAGGTGGCTACCCGGATGGAAATTAAGTAGCGTCAGCCCGAGTTGCTCGCAGCGTTGCATCTCATCCAAGAAGGCATGGCGAGATTTGCGCAGGCCTTCTTGTTCTGGGTGGCCGAGGTTAATCAGGTAACTGTCGTGGGGCAAAATCTGTTCAGGGGTGAAGTGGTGTTCGCTACAGGCATCACGAAAGGCTTGGATCGCTTCATCCGTCAGCGGCTTACCTTGCCACTGGCGCTGGTTTTTGGTGAATAAGGCGAAGGCATCCGCGCCTATTTCTACTGCCCGGTGAACGGCTTGGTCTGCGCCGCCGGCGGCGCTCACGTGGGCTCCTAGGTACTTCACGGTTGACTCCTTATTTTGATGAGTGTGCTTAATGGCTATCTAAAAAACGCTTAAAAGCCGCGGGCTCATCGGTAATAACACTGGCGATGCCCCACTCCCAGCGGCTATGAAAGGCGCTAGGGTCATTGGCGGTGTAGCATAGAATTTGATAACCATCGCGCTGCATGGCATCGGCTTGAGTGCGCTTTAAGCGCGGCCAGTCAGGATGCACGCTGAAGGCTTCAATGGCTTCACACTGTGCCCGCCAGGTTTTGGGCACGCTGCCAAATAGCACGCCAAGCGCTAGCCGTTCTTTGCTTGCAAACTGACGGCAGTGGCTTAGGGCTGTGGCATTAAATGAAGAGATAATCAGCCGTTCTGGGGGTAGGGTATCCAACATTATTGGTAGGGTGCGATCAACCAGCGCGATAGGGTCGCGGCCTTTGTTGACCTTGATTTCCATATTGACGCCCATTTCCAGCTCGTTTAGCAATGCAAGCATAGCCTCTAAACTCGCCATTTTTTCGCCTGAAAAGCGGTCGCCAAACCAACTGCCTACATCTAAGCTCTTGGCTTTTTCCCAATCCATCGCCGCCAACTCCCCACGCCCGTTTGAGCAGCGTGCTACGTCAGCATCGTGCCAAATGACCGGGGTGCCGTCGCCTAGTAGCTGCACGTCTAGCTCTACCCAGGAGGCACCCGCTTGATGAGCAGCACGGACGGCCGCTAAGGTGTTTTCGGGGGCCGCAGCGGAGTAACCACGGTGGGCAACCAGAGGGGGGACTTGAATAGCGGGGTGCGTCATGACAAATCTCTAAGCCTTAGACGGAAAAATTAACATTAGTCTAGCATGGGTGCATGACAACTGGGTTTCAGCCTAATAGGTAATGGCGTGGGTATAAATACGCAAAGTAGCTGGCTTGATTTATCGCCCCCGACGCGCTTGTATAGCGGCTCTTGCCAAGAAACTTACAACTAATAAGGAAATACTAATGTCCAAGCGTATTCAATTTGCTCGTACAGGTGGTTCTGAAGTACTTGAACTGGTCGACGTTGCGCCTGTTGAACCCGGCCAGGGTGAAGTCCGTATTGCCAATAAAGCCGTTGGTCTCAATTTTATCGATATTTATTTTCGCACCGGCCTATATCCTGCCCCCGCGATGCCTTCTGGTTTAGGCACTGAAGGTGCGGGCGTGGTGGATGCTGTGGGTGAAGGTGTCACGCATTTAAACGTTGGTGACCGCGTGGCTTATGCCCAAGGCCCGCTGGGTGCCTATGCTGAGCTTCACAGCCTGCCCGCCGATAAAGTGGTCAAGCTACCCGACTTCGTGGATTTTGAAACGGCGGCGGCCAGTATGCTTAAGGGCCTGACCGTGCAGTATCTGCTGCGCCAAACCTATGAACTCAAAGGCGGTGAAACCATTCTATTTCACGCCGCTGCCGGTGGGGTGGGTTCGATTGCTTGTCAGTGGGCGAAGTCGCTGGGGGTAAAGCTTATCGGTACCGTTAGCTCCAAGGAAAAGGCTGATCTCGCTATGGCCAATGGCGCTTGGGCAACGATCAATTATAGCGAAGAGAATGTGATTGAGCGTGTTCGTGAGCTAACTAATGGCGCTATGTGCGATGTGGTCTATGATTCGGTGGGTAAAGATACCTGGGAAATGTCGTTGGATTGTCTGAAGCCCCGCGGATTAATGGTCAGTTTTGGCAATGCTTCTGGGCCGGTCGATGGCGTTAATATCGGGATTCTTAATCAGAAAGGCGCGCTTTACGTCACACGGCCAAGTCTTAACGGCTACGCTGACACCCGCGAGCGCTTGGAAATGATGTGTGAAGATTTCTTCTCCATGATCGAAAGCGGTAAAGTCAGAATCGATATCGCTAACCGTTACCCATTAGCAGAAGTGGGCAAGGCGCAAGACGCACTGCAAAGCCGTAAAACCACCGGCTCGACGATTCTGTTGCCGTAGCTAGTGTGCTTAACTCGGCATGTAGCTTAGCGCTCGTAACGTCTTCCAAACTACTGTTTCTCAAGACAACGTAACTGCTGTATGTGCTTCCAAAACAGCTCGGCATTGCCGGGCTGTTTTGCTTTCTCAACGCGTTAGGTTTATCGCAATGGGCGTTTGCAGGGGCTATACGTGTGTATAGTAAACGTCTAATGTGCAAGGGGGATGGCCATGCCCTAAGCATGGCGTAGATCAATCGTAGGCTGCCCTTATGAAAGGGTGGCAAGGGAGTAGGAAAAGGATGTCGATTGAAGACATGGCGCTTACACCGAGTACGCTAGTGTTTATCGTGTTGGGACTGACGTTGGCGGCTTTTATATGGGGGCGGTTTCGCTATGACTTGGTTGCCCTGGCGGCGCTGCTAGGTTCGGTAATGTTGGGGCTGGTGCCCGCAGAAAGTGCTTTTATGGGGTTTGGTCATCCAGCGGTTATTACCGTGGCGGCGGTGTTGGTGCTTAGCCGGGGATTTGAGCGCTCTGGGGTGGTCGATATTATTGCCAATCAAGTGCTTAAAGTGGGGGAGAACCTGTTCCTTCAGCTATTGGTATTAGTGGGTACTGTGGTGATGTTGTCGGGTGTTATGAATAACGTAGGTGCTTTAGCGCTACTACTTCCTGTTGCCATGCGGCTGGCACGTGAACATAACACCTCACCTTCATTACTGCTGATGCCCTTGGCCTTTGGCTCTTTGTTAGGTGGTCTAACCACGCTTATTGGTACGCCGCCTAATATTATTATTTCCAGTTATCGGGGTGAGGTAACGGGCGATACGTTTAGCATGTTCAGCTTTTCGCCAGTCGGTATTGTGGTAGCACTGGTAGGGCTCGCGTTTATTGTGCTGATTGGCTGGCGCTTAACGCCTAAGCGCAGTGGCCAAGCATCGACTAATGATATGTTTGATACTGCTAACTACTTGGTCGAATTAAAAGTTGGCGAAGAGTCAAAAGCTAATGGTTTAACGCTGCAGCAATTGCGCGATGAACTGGATGAGACCATCCCTGTATTGGCGGTGGTGCGGGATGATAACCGTCGTGCTGGATACAATTTTCATGGCACCTTACAAGAGGGCGATATTCTGCTGTTAGAGGCAGGCCCTGATGAACTTCAGTTACTGGAGGATAAAGTCGGACTGAGTGCGATTGCTGAGCTTGAGGATGATGCTGAGACTATCGAGACCGAACAGTCGGACGTTGCAAGTGACCCTGAGAATAACATTGAGCGCAACGCTGAGGGCGATGCTGAGAATGACGTTGGGAGCGATAAAAAAGAAGATGCGAAAGATGAAGATGCGCCCAAAGAGCGTAAGCCAGTGGATACCGAGGGCTTACAGCTAATTGAGGCTGTGGTGCGCAATGATTCAATGATGATTAACCGCAGCGTGCGTCAGCTTCGCCTTAATCACCAGTTTGGTTTGCACCTAGTGGCGGTTGCCCGGGATGGCGGGCGCTTGAAGCAGCGTTTACGTGATATCCGTTTTAAGAATGGTGACATTTTGCTTCTGCAGGGTAGTGAAAATGAGATATCTGAAAGCCTCGCCTCGCTGGGCTGCTTGCCGCTGGCAAAGCGCGATTTGCACTTAGGTCAGCCGCGTAAATTGGTCTTGTCGATCGCCATTTTCGCCTTGGCCATTATTGCGATGCTGTTTGATTTACTGCCTGCCGCTGTGGCGATGAGTACCGCCGCGCTGATCTCGTTATTGATTGGCGTACTGCCGCTACGTGAAGGGTACCAAGCTATTGATGGCCCGGTGATTGTGCTGCTAGCGGCGATGATTCCGGTGGGTGAGGCATTGGAAACCAGTGGTGGTGCAGACTTAGTTGCTAATTCATTGCTTTATTTTGGTAGCGACTGGCCAGTCGTTATCACCATGGTTGGGCTTTTTTTACTCTGCATGCTGCTCTCCAATGTGGTTAACAATGCCGCTGCAGCACTGCTGATGGCACCAATAGCAGTAAGCCTAGCCAATGGCTTTAACGTCTCTATAGACCCGTTCTTGATGGTAGTGGCCATCAGTGCCTCTTGTGCCTTTTTAACCCCGATTGGGCATCAATCGAATACCCTGGTGCTAGGCCCAGGAGGGTATCGCTTTGGTGATTACTGGAAGCTGGGTCTACCGCTTTCATTAGTGGTGCTGGCGGTAGCTATTCCGATGATTCTATTGGTATGGCCACTTTAAAACGCGGAAAGTAGCGCTCGGTCTGATAGGTTTGACTGAAGATGTTATTAGGTTACGAAAATTTTGCTACCCTAATACGTTCAGATATCAATAAAAACCGAACAGGCCGGGCTTATGAATCAACAATTTCGTCAAGATGCCATTGTCGAGCTAGTTCGTCAGCACGGCTACATGAGTATCGAGCAGCTTACCGATCACTTTGCGGTCACTCCGCAAACCATACGCCGCGATTTAAATACCCTAGCAGATGATGGCCGGGTACGACGTGTGCACGGTGGCGTAGGTATTGAATCAAGCACCGTTAATACTGCCTATAGCACTCGTAAAACGCTTCACCTGGAAGAGAAAGAGCGTATTGCTCGCTGTTTGGCGCAGCATATTCCTAGCCACTCCTCGCTGTTTATAAATATCGGCACTAGTAATGAAGTGATTGCTCAAGCATTGCTGGAGCACCAAGGCCTAGAGATTATTACAAATAACCTTAATGTCGCCGCTATCTTGCAGCACAAAGAGGACTTCACCGTGATTATCGCCGGTGGCCAGGTGCGCTCTCGTGATGGCGGCATTATTGGGGAAGCCACTATCGACTTTATCAATCAGTTTAAAGTGGATTACGGCATTATCGGCATTAGTGGTATCGACGAGGATGGCTCGCTGCTGGAGTTTGACTATCAGGAAGTACGTGTTGCTCAGGCGATTATTGCTAATTCACGGCGTATCTATTTGGCGGCGGACTACTCTAAATTCCGCCGTAATCCGGTCGTGCGGCAAGGCAATCTGGCACAGCTAGATGCGCTATTTACCGACCGCAAGCCACCCGACGCAATTCAGCGACTGCTCACTCAGCATGATGTGGCGCTACATATTGCCTGAAAGAGCGCCTGATGAGGCTAGTTTCATCCTTGAGCAATGATAGCGGCTGGAGTAGCCTTGAATCATAATAAAGCGAAAGAAATCATACAAAATCGAAACTCCTACAAAAAGCGAACTTGATATGTCCTCTTTTATTCTTGCCATTGATCAAGGTACCACCAGTTCTCGCGCTATCCTATTTGACCGCCAGGGGCAGATTGCTGCTGTCGCCCAGCAGGAGTTCACCCAACACTTCCCCCACGATGGTTGGATTGAGCATGATCCTGAGGATATTTGGGACACGGTTGTGGCAACGTGCCGTGAAGTTATTAAAAAAGCAGCAATTTCCGCTGAGCAGATTGCCGGTATCGGCATTACCAACCAGCGGGAAACGACCATCCTGTGGGATCGCAGCACGGGTAAGCCGCTCTACAATGCCATCGTTTGGCAGGATCGACGCACCTCAGATTTATGCCAGACATTACGCGATAACGGCCATACGGACGCCGTTCAAGCGAAAACCGGTTTGTTGATTGATCCTTACTTCTCGGCGACCAAGCTTGCCTGGATTTTGGATAATGTAGCGGACGCACGCGCCCGTGCAGAGCAAGGCGAGCTTGCCTTTGGCACCGTCGATAGCTTTTTGATTTGGCGGTTAACCGGTGGTCTTCGCCACGTGACTGACGCTACTAACGCTTCGCGTACGGCGCTGTTTAATATTCACACCCAGGAGTGGGACAAAGAGCTGCTGGCGCTATTTAACATCCCCGCCAATCTGCTGCCCGAGGTAAAGGATTCCAGCGATGATTTTGGTACGACTGAGGCCAACTGGTTGGGCGCGTCGTTACCTATTGCTGGGGTAGCGGGGGATCAGCAGGCAGCCTTGGTCGGCCAGGCGTGCTTTAAACCGGGAATGGGTAAAAGTACTTACGGCACAGGCTGCTTTATGATTGTGAACACCGGGGAAACGGCGTCGCTGTCCCGTAATCGGCTGTTGACCACCATTGGCTATCGGCTTAATGGTAAGCCTACCTATGCAATGGAAGGCAGTATTTTTGTTGCTGGGGCAACGGTGCAGTGGTTACGCGATGGGCTCAATCTGTTTGCCGATGCCTCAGAAACCGAGGCGTTGGCCCAGAAAACACGTAGTGGTCACAGCGTTTATCTGGTGCCAGCGTTTACCGGGTTAGGCGCACCTTACTGGGACCCGAAAGCGCGCGGGGCGATTTTTGGTTTAACGCGCGATACCGGTATCGCTGAAATAGTGGCCGCTGGCCTTCAAGCGGTGTGTTACCAAACCCGTGATCTTCAGCACTGTATGAATGACGATATAGAAATCCCGCCAGGCAATTTGCGTGTCGACGGTGGCATGGTGAAAAACAGCTGGGTGATGCAGTTTCTGGCCGATATGCTCGGTGTCCAGGTGGATCGGCCAACTATTCTGGAAACTACCGCGCTGGGCGCTGCCTACTTAGCGGGGCTGCGATTAGGCTGGTATCAGACGCTGGAAGAGATTGAACAGCTTTGGCGCTGTGAGAAAAGCTTTACGCCGACCATGGATGAAACCACCCGTGAAGCGCTATATAAAGGCTGGCTAGATGCCGTCTCACGGGTTCGCTCCACCCCTTAAATAGCCTAAATGCCATTTTTAGGCTATACGTCACCCAGTGGGGAATTATTTCTGCTAGGCAGAGAGCTCCCTCCTACACTATAGATAGCTTATTGATTTCAATTTGAAAAATGAGACATCAAATAACGAATGAATAGTAAATCCACATGAAATTATAAAAAAGCTATTTTTAAGTGCACTACTTAAGAACACTATCTATTTACTATTTCGATTCTTTATAATGTGGCGGCCAATTGTTCAGTTGGCCGTCTTTCTTCGCTTTAAGCGCCCCTCGTGAAAGTATTTAACACAGTTAGTGCTTAATTCTCGCTTATGTAGTTTAGTTACAACCGCCCCTGCGGCCAATGACGCATTGTTCATTTTGCTGCAGTGAACCATAGTCAAGTCATGGATCAGGCGGGTGGCTCGTTATCCCGAAACACTTACTTGATCCCTGCTACAGAACCATAGCGCTTCAGCATAACCCAAGCGCTAAAGGCGAAGGTCTTGAAAAGCTTGTGACCGTTTCGCAGTTACCGAACTGAGCACTTATCCGGCTCAGCATGAGTAGCAACGTCACCATTCGTCATTAATAAGATGGCTGCTTTGAATCCGATTTCGGACGAGCAGCGGATGACCATACCATGAGGTATTACTAATGAACTGCATAGAACTTAGCCAACAAGCCGACAGTATCGCCAGCTCCTTCAGCAAACAAGATCTAGCCAGGCTGGTTGTGGCACTGAAGGGTAGTCGTGAGTCACTGCAACACGCGGTTGAAGTTATCGATACCGTCGATAGCCGCTCAGGTTGCACACTCGAAGAGGCCTGGGATGAAGTACTATCCGGGGATTCTCAGCGACGCATTGAAGATGAAGAGTAAAACGCGATCTTATTAATTAATAAGTGACCTTTAGCCCCCTTATTTAAATAAGGGGGCTTTTTCATTTTCACTATTATTGATAGTAAATCGTTGGGGTTATTGCACCACTACGGAAGGTGTTAATGGCAATGCGGTATCACGGTGTTGTTCAAAATAACGATTAAAACGCTCGTCAGCATCGTCTCCAAATAACACGCGGCAGGCCTCTTTTAAGCCGGTGGATTGGCGCAACTGCTCATGACGCACGACCAGCGATACTTTGGCACGACGACGTAGAAAGTCTTCAAGCTGGGTGATCATCTCGTGATCGCGGGCGTGTTCTAGTTCGCAGCGGATATATTCGGTGCCTTCAATTAGAATTTCGCTTTGCGCGGGGTCTTGGCGAATTTTTTCAAGCATCTGAATGGCTTGATCCGCGTAGCGGCGCCATAGTCGAGTAGAGAGCATCTCTGAAGAGGTGGGCGCCGTCATAGCATCCAGGTTCATACGTTTGGCTTGATCCATAAACTGCTGCTTCACGGGGTCAGGCGGCTCGCCGTACCACTGAAAATCAGGGTCTGTCAGTGTCACGCCCAGGCGGCTAATTTCTTCCGCTATTTCATCCCCAACGTTCAAACAGTCGGTAAGTTTGCCGCCAAAAATGCTGATATGAGCGCTTTCAGTATTGGTATCGACCACATGCTTGCGGGAGAGCTGGAGAAAATCGCGGTCGCTACCCTGGTCGGCTTTAATGGCTAGCGGACGCACACCACAGCGGGTCGAAATAATATCGTCTTGGGTCAGCGGTTTATTCAGCGTAAGACGCTTATTAATGTTTTCCAGCACAAAAGCAATATCGTCAGCGGTGACGTCGACCTCCGGGTGTTCCATATGGGTGTCGGTGGTGCCAATGCAGGTGCGATTGCCCATAGGAATGACAAAGAACAGCCGTCCATCATCGGCAAAGAATGCTAATACGCGCTGGGAGTCGGTTAGCTGCGGGACAATAAGATGAATGCCCTTGGAGTAGAGATGATGGTGAGTCGTTTTTTGCCCGGTCAACTCATTGTGTTGATCTACCCAGGGGCCTGCCGCGTTAATCAATACCTTGGCACGAATATTAAATGTACTGCCATCCATAACGTTGCGCGCTTTGGTGACCCATAAATCATCAACCCGTTCGGCACCGAGTGATTCAACATAGTTGGCAGCGATTGCCCCATAATTAAGGGCCTGGCGCACAAAGTTAAAAACAAAACGGGCATCGTTATCGTGTAAATAGGCGTCAGAGTACTCGAAGCCGCCAATCGAGCCATTGATATCGATAATGGGCTCTTCCTGCTTAATTTTTTTCGGCGAGAGCAGGCGTGGCAGCTTGGTAAAGCCATTGCCCATCAGCCAGTAAAGCCAGGTGCCCGCCCATAGGTAGCGTGGAGAATGGCGGAAACCTTTAGAAATAGTGGTTAGGAAGCGAATTTCCTGCACCGTAGAAGGGTAGCTCTTAATTAAGTGATTACGACTTTTGCATAGTTTACGGACCAGGGAAAAATCCTTGCTTTCCATATACTTAATGCCGCCCCACACCAAGTTGGATGAGTGCATGCTGGTGCTGCCCGCAAAGTCACCGCGATCAATCAGCGCGACTTTTGCGCCTTTACCTGCCAGTGCCGCCGCTGTGGCTGCACCATTAATTCCGCCCCCTATGATCAGGGCATCAAATGTTTCGGTGGGTAATTTCTCTATGTTTCTATTACGCAGTTTCATAGCGGTTCCAATTAACCAATAAAAAGCCCGGTTGCAGTGGGGGTTCTCTCTTATGCAGTGCATGCCGCCAATGAAACACTTGGCAAGGCGGGTATCACACCCGCCTTGCAAGCTATAACGTAGTGATTACTGGCGCGTACCTGCTGCCATCCAGGCTTCCATCATTTCATCGTAAGGAACGGTGGTGCCTTGGGGCATTTCATCATCAAGCTTCGGTTTCGGCGCACCTTCTTGATCCAGCCAGATCTGTGGGTCTTGCTCTTCATTTAGCAGCGGGGCGTAGCTGTCGAAGACATTGGCGCGCGCAAGGCGGCTCATGGTGCTGTCCATCTCGGCAGCAAGCTTATCAAGGCCCTCCTGAGGGGTGACTTCACCGCTCATGACCGGTGCCAGGTTTTGCCACCAGAGTGGTGCCATCCGTGGATAGTCGGGCACGTTGGTGCCGGTCGGTGTCCAGTTGGACTCGTTGGGGCTGCGGTAGAACTCTACCAAGCCGCCAAGCTTAGGCGCCATGTCGGTCATCTGCTCAGAGAAGATGTCCGACTCACGAATCGGCGTTAAACCGTGCATGAGTTTTTCCAACGATACCGTTTTAGACACGGTGAACTGTCCAAACAGCCAAGCGGCGGTGCGACGATCTTCGGGTGTGGAATCAAAGAACGTCCATGCGCCTACATCTTGATAACCCACTTTCATTCCCTCTTCCCAGTAAGGGCCCGTGGGGGAAGGTGCCATGCGCCATAGCGGGTTACCTTCATCATCAGTAACCGCGACCGATGGATCAGTCATATCGGCAGTGAATGCGGTGTACCAGAAGATCTGTTGGGCGATATGGCCTTGGGCAGGTACGGGGCCTGCTTCGCCGAAGGTCATCCCTTGGGCCTCTTCAGGAGCATAGTCACGTAGCCAATCGACTGCTTTTTGCATCGCAAACACAGAAGCAGGTGAGTTGGTAGCCCCGCCTCGACTTACGCTAGCACCGACTGGCTGGCTCTCTTCATTGACGCGAATACCCCAGTCATCCACCGGGTTGCCGAAGGGTACACCGGGGCTGCCCATTCCCGCCATGGAGAGCCAGGAGTCGTGGAAACGCCACCCCAATGATGGATCACGGCGACCATAATCCATATGGCCATACACTTTGGTACCGTCTATCTCACCTACGTCCTCGGTGAAGAACTTGGCGATATCTTCATACGCTGTCCAGTTGGTGGGTACACCTAGTTCATAACCATAAAGCTCTTCGAATTGAGCCATTAAGTCGGGGTCAGTGAACCAGTCATAGCGGAACCAGTACAGGTTAGCGAATTGCTGGGTAGGCAACTGATAGATACTGCCATCCGGCCCAGTGCCGTACTGCAAGCCGATAAAGTCATCCAAATCCAGCGTGGGCAACGTGTAGTCCGCCCACTCGTTCTCCATCGCCTCGGAAAGGTTAATGGTGGTGCCATAACGAATATGTGTGCCGATGGAGTCGGTATCATTTACAAAACCGTCGTAGATGCTGTTGCCTGACTGCATCTGGTTCTGCATGGTATCCACCACATCACCTTCACCAATGATGTTGTGGGTTAGGTTAATGCCGGTAAGCTCACTAAAGGCCCTGGCCAACACTTCGCTTTCATAAACGTGTGTGGTAAGGCCTTCGGCAACGGTTTGAATGTCCATACCGCGGAAGGGCTCGGCTGCATTGGCAAACCACATCAGCTCTTCGATCTGCTCTTCACGGCTCAGCGTTGAGTTTTGGAAGTGTTCATCGACCAAGCGTTCAGCGATGGCGCGGGCATCCTGCTCCTGAGCGGACAGCGCCCCCGATGCCAGCATCAGCCCGGCTGCAAGGGCCGTTAGTTTGAATTTAGTCAGTTTGAATTTAGTCAGTTTGGATTTATTGTAGTGAATTTGCATGTCGACCTCGTTTTGTTGTGTTCTTCCCTGTTGCCTTGGCCATCCTTGATACCGATTTAACGTTGGCTAGGTTGTTTAAGTAGCTTCTTAAACGCTAGCCCCAACGCATCAACACCAGCAGCCATACGGCTGATACCGCTAGTGCAATCCAAATGGATAATGAAGTGAAGCCAATCACTCCCAGGTGGATAAACGCCGCAGAGAGCAGGCTAATAAACAGCCGGTCTCCACGGGTGGTCGCAATGGGTAAAAACCCTTTGCGCTCTATCGTCGGTGACAGAATTTCCCATATCGTCATGCCCGCCAGCATGGCAGCGATAGATGAAAAAAATATGGCTGTCGGCATCGTCCATACCATCCAAGACATGATGTGCTCCCCTCAGGTACGGCCCAGGGCAAAGCCCTTGGCGATGTGGTTGCGAACGAAGTAGACCACTAAAATACCGGGGATAATGGTGAGTACCCCAGCCGCTGCCAAGGTGCCCCAGTCAATACCCGAGGCAGTCGATGTGCGGGTCATAATCATTCCGATTGGCTGGGCGCTGGTGGCGGTCAACGTGCGCGCCAGCAATAGCTCCACCCACGAGAACATAAACAGGAAGAACAGCGTGACGCCAATGCCGGAACGGATCATGGGGATGAAAATCTTGATAAAGAATTTCGGAAAGCTATAGCCATCGATATAGGCGGTTTCATCGATCTCTTTAGGTACGCTGCTCATAAAACCTTCCAAGATCCAGATGGCCAATGGAATGTTGAACAAGCAGTGGGCCAAGGCGACGGCGATATGGGTATCGAACAACCCCACCGAGTAGTAGAGCTGGAAATAGGGCAGTAGAAATACGGCAGGCGGCGCCATTAAGTTAGTTAATAGCCAAAAGAACAGATGTTTGTCGCCAATAAAGGTGTAACGACTAAATGCATAGGCCGCAGGTAATGCCACGCAAATGGTGATGAGCATATTCATCGCTACATAGAGCATCGAGTTAACGTAGCCCATGTACCAACTGGGGTTGGTAAAAATGCCGATGTAGTTATCGAAGGTAAGATTTTGCGGCCACAGCGTCATTGAGCCTAATATTTCGCTATTGGTTTGTAGCGACATATTGATCAGCCAGTAGATCGGCAAAATCATTAATACCAGGTAAAGGCCCAGCAGCAGGCGAGAGCGCCAGCGTGAGCGCGCATTGCGATTGCGCCGTTGCGCCGGAGTAACCTTACTAAAAATCGTATTGTATTTTTCGCCGCGCTGACTGTTTTCGAGTTGGTAGCTCATATTAGGCACCCCCATGCGGCGGTTTGTCTTTCTGCATATTCATAATGGTGGTGTAGAACACCCAGCTCACCAGCAGAATGACCAGGAAGTAGATAAGTGAGAACGCTGCAGAGGGGCCTAAATCCTGTTGACCAATCGCCATCGTCGCGAGCGATTGGCTGAGAAAGGTGGTTGAACTGCCGGGCCCGCCGCCAGTAAGCACAAAGGGTTCGGCGTAGATCATGAATGAGTGCATAAAGCGCAGCAGTACGGCGATCACCAGCACGTTGGTCAGCTTGGGCAGTTGGATATAACGGAACACCGCCCATTTAGAGGCGCGGTCAATGCGGGCGGCTTGGTAGTACGCTTCGGGTATTGAGCGTAGTCCGCTGTAGCAAAGCATGGCGACTAGCGGCGTCCAGTGCCACACGTCCATTAAAATGATCGTTGCCCAGGCATCGCCCGCGTTGCGGGTAATGTTGTAGTTGATGCCCAGCTCGCGCAGGCTCCAGCCCATTAAGCCGATGTCACCACGGGTAAATATCTGCCAGATACTGCCGACCACGTTCCATGGGATTAACAGCGGAAGCGTAATCAAAATCAGCACAGCGGAGGCCTGCCAACCGCGCTTGGGCATAATCAGCGCGATGCCAATGCCCAATGGAATCTGAATGGCCAGAATAATCAGCGAGAATGAGATTTGGCGCAGGAAGGCCGCTTGCAGCGCACTGTTATTTAGGATGCTTTGAAACCACTCGGTGCCGGTAAAAAAGCGTGCATTAGGGCCGAGTACGTCCTGTACCGAGTAATTCACTACGGTCATCAATGGAATCACCGCAGAAAAGGCCACCAATACCAGCATGGGGAGTACCAGCAGCCACGCTCGATTATTAGGTACTTTATTATTCATGGCCGATCTCCACTAAGTATTCGTCGATATACAGCGCTACCTTGGCATGTTCGAAGTGGGCATACGCCTGCACGCTCACTGGCGGGTGACCCTCAGGTAAGCGCGCCTTAAAGGTTTGCTCGTTAAGCTTGAAAGTGAGCAGGGAGTAAGTGCCCAAATCTTGCACGCTGACGATCTGAATCGGCACACTTTCGGCCATCGGACTGGTGGAAATGGTGATAAATTCGGGCCGGATACCCAGCTTGATATTAGTGGAGGAAGCACTGGCAACATCGCGTTTGAGCTGTTCGGTCACGGGTAAGGGCTGGGCTCCGAACATGACCTGCTCTGCGCGATACTCCACCGCCATAAAATTCATGCCGGGGCTACCAATAAAGTAACCGACGAAGGTGTGTGCTGGGCGCTCAAACAGCTCTCTAGGTGTGCCGAACTGCACGACTTGGCCTTCGTACATCACGGCAATTTTATCCGCGAAGGTGGAGGCTTCAAGCTGGTCGTGAGTGACGTAAATCATGGTGATATTGAAGCGTTCGTGAATCTCTTTTAGCTTACGGCGCAGTTTCCACTTGAGCTGCGGGTCGATCACAGTAAGCGGTTCATCAAACAGAATCGCCGTCACGTCATCGCGCACTAGCCCGCGCCCCATGGAAACTTTCTGCTTTTCATCGGCGGTTAAGTTTTTCGCTTTACGCCATAGCAATGGCGTTAGCTCAAGAATATCGGCGACCTCTAACACCTTGGGTTTTACCCGATACTCGGGGGTGTTCATATTGCGCAGTGGAAACGCCAGATTATCGAACACTGTCATGGTGTCGTAGATCACCGGGAACTGGAAAACCTGGGCGATATTGCGCTCTTCAGGAGGCAGTTCATTGACCCGGTGGCCATCAAACAGCACCTCGCCCTCAGAGGGTTCGAGCAAGCCGGAAATGATGTTCAGCAGCGTAGATTTACCACAACCCGAAGGGCCCAATAGCGCATAAGCGCCGCCTTGGTGCCATACGTGATCCATTTGGCGAATAGCATAATCCGCCGCGCTGGTTGGCGTTTTGGTATAGGCGTGAGCCAAGCCTTTAAGGGTGATTTCAGCCATGGGCAGTGACTCCCTTGCGTGTAGGGATATGTACCGTATGGCCCTGGTTATCGAAGGCGTAAAGCTGATGCGTCGGTACGTAAACCGTTAGCGGGTCGTTGACGTTAAACTGATGGATGCCCGCCAAATGGAGTACTAAAGGAAAGCGTTCGTGGTGCACATGCAGAAAGGTTTCAGAGCCGCTGATTTCCGCGACATCCACGTGGACATCAAGGGCTAAATCATCGGCATGCTGGGGCTTTAAGGTAAGGTGCGAGGCGCGTACGCCAAAATCATATTCACCTGGCTCAAGGCGCTGAAGCTTAGCGTCGCAAGGGAAGTGCAGCTTATGGTCAAAGGTGATTTCACCCGCGCTAAGCTTACCAGGCACAATATTGATCGGTGGCTCGGAAAACATTTCAGCGCTGAAACGGCTATTGGGTTCGCGATAGACCTGCTCAGTAGGGCCGTATTGGAGCAGTTTGCCCTCGTGCAGCACCGCGGTATTGCCGCCCAAGGCTAGCGCTTCATTGGGTTCCGTAGTGGCATAAACTGCAATACAGTTACGCGCTTTAAAAAGGTCGCGTAGTTCATCGCGCAGCTCTTCGCGTAGTTTGTAATCCAGGTTAACCAACGGTTCATCAAACAGGATCAAGTCAGCGTCTTTAACTAAGGCGCGTCCCATCGCGGTGCGCTGCTGTTGGCCGCCAGAAAGCTCTTGGGGGAAGCGGTGCAACAAGTGCTCGATATGCAGCATTTCGGCGATTTCGTTAACGCGCTTTTCAATTTCTTTCTTGGGGTGTTTAGCGAGCTTAAGCGGCGATGCAATATTGTCGTAAACGGTGAAGCTCGGGTAATTGATAAACTGCTGATACACCATCGACACATTGCGCTTGCGAACCGAAACGTTGGTGACATCCTTGCCATCCATAATGACCTTACCGCGGGTGGGTGGCTCAAGCCCCGCCATCAGGCGCATTAGCGTTGTTTTACCCGCCAATGTTCGCCCGAGCAGCACATTAAAAGAGCCAGGCTCCAACGCTAGGTCTACACCGCTTATATGCGGTACACCGGCGACGATATGATCGATATTTTGCAAATGTAAGGACATGCCGATCTCGCTAAAGTCATTGTTATTAAAATGTTATGTAAAAATACTGTTTAGCTTTTTGCGGGAAATGTGCGAGCACAATAGGCTTTCAATAACGAAAGGCTAGTTGATCGGTTTCGAACTTGCAATGCATTTTCAGCGTCTATCTATGCGCTTTTAGGCGTAGAAAACCTAGGTTTCATTTACGTGACAGCCATTTCGTAAAACACACTTAGTAATTTTGGCGATTAACGTAGATTTTAGGCTAATGGTTAATCATCCTGTGATCACTTATTTTCGGTTTTAAACATACGACGACACGTATTACGCAGGCGCGTAGGGCAAAAAAAACCGGCTCTTGAAGAAGAGCCGGTAGGTGTTACAGGTTTAAATGAAGCTTACTTGATGCTGGCTTCTTGCTGTGGCTCGACCACGACTGGCTTGCTGTTATGGTCAATTAGCGAGGACTTGTTTTTGGCGAATGCATCGTAGGCGAAATCGTCTACCGTCAGCATTTCCAATACTTCCGCTTCAAAGGTGCGCATAAACTCAGCATCTTCTGGGCTGATCAAGCCTTTCTCCAATCCAGCCTCAATACGCGCTTCAGGATGAAGTGCTGTTTGTGGCAGCTCGCCTTTGGCGTAGGCTTTGTTGACAGTGCGGTAAATTACCTCTGCACGGTCATAATCCACCAGTAGAGCGTTATAACGCGCCAATGGATTGCGCTGTTCGCCGTCATCCGCATCCCAGGTGTTTTCAAGCAGCTTAGTGCGAAGGGCGCTATGCGTAGAAACGCGCGTCGCGATATCGCGTGCTAGATCATCATGGGGTTTATCCCAGCGGCGGCCAGCGGGCATTACCACGGCGTTCAGCGTTTTACCTAGCGCACGGTTGGGCAGGTTATCGAAAATTTCGACAAATGCCTGTTCAGCGCGGTGGAGCAAGAAACGGCAGCTGTAATGAAGCAGTGCTTCTTCACCCTCTACTTTACTACCAGCGTGCCACTGCTTAAGTACCATAGAGAGCAAGTATAGATTAGACAGCACATCGCCCAACCGAGCAGAGAGCATTTCGCGCTTCTTCAAGGCAGAACCCAGGCTTGCCATGGCGGCGTCTGCACACAGGCCAAAACCTGCCGAGAGGCGGGCTACATCCTGGGCATACACCACGGCGGGGCCGTCAAACGGTACGCTGGCTTTACCGATTCCGAAGCCCAGCGTAAAGGCGCGTGCTGCGTTACCGAAGATTAAGCCCGCATGACCGAAGAAGGCTTTATCGAAGGCTTTCATATCGTTAGCGTCTTTCGCCGCCAGCTCATCAAGCACGTAGGGATGGCAGCGGATGGCGCCCTGACCAAAGATCATCAGGTTGCGGGTCATAATATTGGCGCCTTCCACGGTGATCGCCACCGGGTTCGCACTGTAACCAATACCCAGGTAATTACGCGGGCCCAGGGTAACCGCCTTACCGCCATGAACGTCCATGGCGTCGCTAAGCAGCACACGCTGGAATTCGGTCAACTGGCTTTTCAAAATGGCCGAAGGCACTGCGGGTTTTTCGCCGTGATCGATCATGTTGGCTGTTTGGTACACAGTGGCCTGGGAGATATACGCCAGCGCAGCCATGCGAGCGAGCGGCTCCTGTACGCCTTCCATTTCCGCCACTGGCACATTGAACTGGCGACGCACGCGAGTAAAACCACCGCTCCAGCCCAGGGCGTAGCGGGCGGTACCGGTAGCGCCTGAGGGCAGTGTGATGCAGCGACCAATCGAGAGGCACTCCACCAGCATCCGCCAACCTTGGCCGATCATGTCCGGGCCCCCAATAATAGTGTCCAGGGGTACGAATACATCTTTACCAATAATCGGGCCGTTCATAAACGGGCTGCCAATAGGGTGATGACGACGGCCGATTTCCATGCCAGCCGTGTCGCGAGGAATGAGCGCAAGGGTAATACCGCGATCTTCTTCGTCACCGAGCAGTTTTTCAGGGTCGAACAGGCGGAACGCCAAGCCAACTACCGTGGCGATAGGTGCCAGCGTGATCCAGCGTTTCTCAAAATTCAGGCGCAGGCCAAGCACTTCTTCGCCATTGATGACCTGCTTGCAGACCACGCCGGTATCGGGAAGTGACGTCGCGTCAGAACCTGCACGGGGGCCGGTTAGGCCAAAGCAGGGGATTTCACGTCCATCAGATAGGCGTGGCAGGTAGTGATCTTTCTGCTCTTGGGTACCGTATTTCAGCAGCAGCTCGCCGGGGCCGAGAGAGTTAGGCACGCCGACGGTGACCATTAGTGTTTCGTTAGCAGAGAGTTTTTGCAGCACCATGGACTGGGCTTTGGCTGAGAAGCCTAGGCCGCCGTACTCCTTCGGAATGATCATGCCGAAGAAGCCCTCTTTTTTCAGGAAGTCCCAAAGCTGCTGGGGAAGATCGGCACGCTCTTGGGCGATATCCCAGGCGTTGCACATGCCAGCGGCGGTCGCACACTGATTGGCTAGAAAGGCTTTTTCATCGTCACGTAGGCCATCGTCTTTAAAGGCGAGCAGCTTGTCCCACTGAGGCTTGCCTGAAAATAGCTCACCATCCCAAGAGACGCTGCCAGCTTCTAACGCTGTGCGCTCGGTAGCAGAGACTTTAGGTGCTACCTTTTTAAAGGTGGCGAAGATGCGCGGCGTTAGCCACTTGGTACGCAGTGCGGGCAAGCCTGCAGCAGCGACGGCGACGGCTGCAATTAGCAGCAGGACGCCAATCACATTGGCCTCAAACAGCAGGCCAACCAGGCCCAGCACGCCGAGCACTAGCAGGGCAGCAGGTGCGCCTGCTTCGCGGCGCATAACCGTCAGCATGCCGACAATAGCAAGCACAATAAGTAGTAGGGTGAGCATAGACTCTCTCTCTATTTGTGGGCCTTGTTTACGGGCCAACTGTTGTTAATGACATCTTTAATCGAACACTTGTTTGAATATTGGCAGATGGGAGCCATCTGACGCAAGTGTTTAGGCGCGCTTAACACTGCTTGTTACTGTCAGCGTAGACAAAAAATGCCATGGCGATAAGCCATGGCATTTGGAGTGTTAAATGGACTATATGTTCAGGCGCATTTAGCTGGCGCGCCATTGGCGACATAGTAGTCAACGCTGGCGCGTGGGAGCGGTTCATGGCCTTTAATTTGGTCGGCGATCTTCTCTGCCAGCATGATGGTCGGCGCATTGAGATTGCCGGTAGGAATTAGCGGGAACAGTGAAGCATCTACCACGCGTAGGCCGTCAATGCCGTGCACGCGGCCCTGTCCATCCGTTACGGCCATTTCGTCGCTACCCATCCGGCAGCTACCGCAGGGGTGATAAGCAGTTTCAGCATGCGCTTTTACGAACGCATCAAGCTCTGCGTCAGATTGCACATCGGGGCCTGGCGCTATTTCACGCCCCCGATACTGGTCAAACGCTGGCTGGGCGATGATCTCGCGAGTTAAGCGGATAGCGTCGCGAAACTCCTGCCAATCTTTCTCTTTAGACATGTAGTTGAACAAAATGCTTGGCGCGGCGTTTGGGTCTTTGGAGATTAAGCGAATACGGCCGCGGCTTTCGGAGCGCATTGAACCCACGTGGGCCTGAAAGCCATGGGCTTCCACCGCGCTTTTGCCGTTGTAGCTGATCGCGATAGGCAGAAAGTGGTACTGAAGGTTAGGCCACTCTTCTTCATCGTTACTGCGAATAAAGCCGCAGGATTCAAACTGGTTGCTGGCGCCGATGCCGGTGCCATTAAATAACCATTCGGCACCGATTTTTGGCTGGTTGTACCACTTCAGCGCCGGGTAGAGGGAAATCGGCTCTTTACACTCGTACTGAATGTACATTTCCAGGTGGTCCTGGAGGTTCTCACCTACGCCGGGCAGGGCATGAACCGTTTCAATATCAAGTTCCTTGAGCAGTTCAGGGTTGCCAATACCGGAGCGCTGTAAAATCTGCGGGGAGGCAATGGCACCACCGCACAGCAGCACTTCACGGCGAACATAAGCTTGTTGCTTTTCACCTTTTCGCTCATAGCGTACGCCCACCGCTCGCTTACATTCAAACTCAATAATGTCGGTAACGGCGTGCGTTTCAATCGTCAGGTTAGGGCGCTTTTTAGCAGTACCCAGGTAGCCACGGGCAGTAGAGGCGCGACGCCCTTTAGGCGTGACAAAGCGGTCCATGGGGCCAAAGCCCTCTTGTTGGTAGCCGTTAACGTCTTCGGTTTCGGGGTAGCCTGCCTGTTTGCCTGCTTCTATAAAGATGCGATAAAGCGGGTTGTTAGTGTCCTTGGGTGTGGTCACGCTAACCGGACCTTCGCCGCCGTGGTAGCTGTTGGGGCCAATGTCACGGGTTTCGCATTTTTTGAAGTAGGGCAAGCAGCTTAGGTAGTCCCAATCTTCTAGGCCGGGCTGTTTGGCCCAGTTGTCATAATCAAGCGCATTGCCACGGATGTAGCACATACCGTTAATCAATGAGGAGCCGCCCAGACCTTTGCCACGGCCACACTCCATACGGCGGCCATTCATATAGGGTTCGGGGTCGGTTTCAAATGCCCAGTTGTAGCGCTTGCCCTGCAGCGGAAACGCTAGGGCTGCTGGCATTTGGGTACGAAAATCAAAACGATAGTCGGGGCCGCCCGCTTCTAACAGCAGCACGCTAACGCTGCTGTCTTCGGTTAAACGGGTAGCAAGCACATTACCCGCCGAACCTGCACCGATAATGATGTAATCAAATTCGCGTGGTTGAGACATGGTGAGTTACCGAGGCTGAAGATGGGGCGGGGCTTTCTGGCGGAGGCTTTACGCGAGGGCGCTGTGAACCCATCCTTGGGCGCTACTTTTCCCATCTGACCGCCACGGATGGCGGGAATGCCGAAACTGAAGGGATCAGGTTTCGGCCATGGGAAAAGACCCTCGCTACAAGCCACCCCCAGCGCCCTGGTCAGTTATTGCGCGGAAAGTAGTACTTTGATTTAAAACACTGACTCAAAAGGCCCCATCTCGATCTGTACTGACTTGGTCTGGGTATAGTGGTTGAGCGTCTCGATACCGTTCTCACGACCAATACCCGACGCTTTATAGCCGCCTACCGGCATCTCTGAGGGTGACTCGCCCCAGGTGTTAATCCAGCAAATACCTGCCTCGAGCTGGTGAATCACGCGGTGGGCGCGGTTCAGGCTTTCGCTGAAGACACCGGCAGCGAGGCCATAGGTGGTGTCATTAGCGCGACGAATGACGTCTGCTTCGTCATCAAAAGCGAGCACTGACATCACCGGGCCGAAAATCTCTTCACGTACGATGCGCATATCGTCGGTGCAGTCGGTGAACACGGTAGGCGCAGCCCAGGCACCATCCGCAAAGCTGCCGCTGTTCCAATCGTCGCCGCCGACTAACAACCGAGCACCTTGCTGTTTGCCCAGCGCAATATAGGAGAGCACTTTCTCTTGATGCTCGAAGCTGACCAACGGCCCAAAGTTGACGCTTGGATCCATAGGGTCGCCCGCCTTGATGCGCTTAACGCGCTCGACCAGCTTGGCTTCAAAGGCCTCTTTTACACCGCGCTCAACAAATACCCGCGTGGCGTTGGTGCAGATTTGGCCGCTGGAGTAGAAGTTGGCCATCATCGCGGCGTCAGCAGCGCGGTTCAGATCGGCGTCTGCAAAGACCAGTAACGGCGACTTGCCGCCCAGTTCCATGGTGACTTCTTTGAGGCTCGATTCAGCGGCGGCGGCCATTACTTTTTTGCCGGTGCCTGCTTCTCCGGTGAACGATATTTTAGCGATGCCGGGGTGCCCGGTGAGCATCGCGCCAACGCTACCGTCGCCTTGCACAACGTTAAAGACGCCATTGGGTAGGCCTGCTTCGGTGAATATTTCCGCCAGTTTCATCACGGTGAGCGGGGTAACTTCGCTGGGCTTAAATACCACTGCATTTCCTGCAGCCAGTGCCGGAGCGGCTTTCCAGCAGGCAATTTGGATCGGGTAGTTCCAGGCGCCAATGGCACCAATTACGCCCAGCGGTTCTCTGCGGGTATAAACAAACGAGCTATCGCGCAAAGGAATCTGGCTACCTTCGATAGCGGGCGCTAAGCCAGCGTAGTACTCGATAGCATCAGCACCGGTCACGATATCGACACTGGCGGTTTCGCTGATTGGCTTGCCGGTGTTGCGGGTTTCCAGCTCGGCAAGCTCATCGTTGCGCTCTCTTAACAGCGCCACGGCGCGCAGCATAATACGTGAACGCTCCATGCCGGTCATCGAAGCCCATTCGCGCTGACCTCGCTGCGCAGAGATGACAGCGGTATCAACGTCGGCTTGGCTAGCTTGGCCAATAGTGGCTAGCAGGCTGCCATCAAATGGATTGGTAACAGTAAAGGTATTGCCTGAGGTGGCATTTACCTGGCGACCATCAATATAAAGAGGCTGAACATCTAGAGCGGCCATGCTGGTCTCCTAAAAGGTATAAAAATTAGTGTTAACGGTTGGATGCTGACTATTTGCATCCGTGGTAGGCAAAGAGTTGATCTAAATAATTGCGCGCAAGCAGGCGAGCTTGATCGGCATTAAGACCTTCAGGGGAGAGGGCGCCGCGTAACCACAGACCATCAATCATGGCCGCCAACGCGCGAGCGGAATTTCGTGCCTCAGTAGCAGGCATCGCCCTCCGGAACTGGTGGCATAAATTGCTGTAAAGGCGACGGTCATTGACGTTTTGCAAACGCTGTAGCATAGGCTTGTGCATACTACTAGCCCAAAACGCCAGCCATGTTTTGGCAGCGGGGCCTGTCACTTGGGTGCGGTCAAAGTTGCCCTCAATGATTGCCTCAATATGAGCCCGAGGAGTGTCGTCATTTAACGCGTTGCGGCGCACGGCAACGGCATCGGTTAGGTCGGTCAATATTTGCCGCATGGTCGCTTCAAGTAAGCCATCTTTGCCACCGAAGTAGTGACTGATAATGCCAGCGGAGACCCCAGCATGACGCGCAATGCGCATGACGGTCGTTTCGGCCAAGCCGACTTCATCAATAGCGGCCATGGTCGCGTTAATTAACTGCTGACGGCGTATCGGTTCCATTCCCACCTTTGGCACGGTGACCTCCTACAAAGGCTCTACCTAATACGTTGAATGCTTAACCAGGGCTGATGCTTGAAACGGGAGGTTAGGCATGATTACCTAAACATAATGGCATTTTTTTATTGAACGTTCAATCAATAAAGAGGTAGGGATAGATTCTACATGTAGCGCTCAGCTGCGTACAATGGATGTTTGTTTTAGACAATTTAAGGGGACAACGATGATAAGCAAAAACTCTACACGCTATGCAGGTGCCTTATTGCTGGCCGCCGGCTTACCGGCAGTGGCTTACGCAGACGAGTGCAGCAGCGTGCGCTTTGCAGAAGTCGGCTGGACCGATATCACCGCGACCACGGCGCTTGCTAGTGAGGTACTGGAAGGTCTTGGTTATGAGCCACGGGTAGACACGGTTTCCGTGCCGATTGCCTATGCCGGTATGCGTAATGATGATTTTGATGTCTTCTTAGGCAACTGGATGCCTTCTATGGCATCGATTAGCGATCCGTATATTGAGCGTGGTGAAGTCGAGCGCTTAGTGGCCAACCTAGAAGGGGCCAAGTACACCTTGGCAGTGCCGCAGTACGTTTATGATGCAGGTATTACATCGGTCAACGATTTAGCGGAGCACGCTGACCAATTTGAAAGCAATATTCACGGCATTGAAGCGGGCAATGATGGCAACGAGCTGATCGAGCAGATGATTGACGACGACGCCTATGGTTTAGGCGATTGGCAGGTTGTTGATTCCAGCGAAGCAGGCATGCTGGCTGAGTTGCGTTCTCGGGTGCCGAATGAAGAGTGGATGGTGTTTTTAGGCTGGGCGCCTCATCCCATGAACACTAACTTCGAAATGGCCTATCTTTCTGGGGCAGATGACTACTTTGGCCCAGACTTAGGCGGTGCCACGGTCTACACCAACACCCGAGCGGGTTTTGTAGATGAATGCCCGAATGTGGGTGCGCTGTTAAACAACATGACATTTACCTTGGAAATGGAAAACGAGCTGATGAGCGCCATTATGGATGACGGCGTAGATCCTCGTGATGCGGCGCGCAGCTATCTAAAAGCCAATGATGAGGTGCTGGATGCGTGGTTAGAGGGCGTAACTACTCGCGATGGTGAGCCTGGTGCCGAAGCAGTGCGTGCTGCCATTCAATAAGCCAATTTAGTTGAGGAAGGCAAGCTGGAATCCGGCTTGCCTTTCGTAGTTAAGGTAGGCATAATCTGCACCCGTTGATGACGGAAAGGCTACGTAGCTCAGCTGGTTAGAGCACATCACTCATAATGATGGGGTCCCCTGTTCAAATCAGGGCGTAGCCACCACATCAGCTTTAGCACATTCACTTTGCAAGACATCAGAATGTGCCGTTATGGTGGCCCCTTAGGTCCTCCCGCAACGCTAAACT
Organism: Halomonas sp. NPDC076908; assembly: GCF_050269715.1. Taxonomy (NCBI): domain Bacteria; kingdom Pseudomonadati; phylum Pseudomonadota; class Gammaproteobacteria; order Oceanospirillales; family Halomonadaceae; genus Halomonas; species Halomonas sp. NPDC076908. The sequence goes on from NZ_JBNNIW010000018.1 coordinate 56,781, forward strand.
GCGAACCCCGCCAGGCCCGGAAGGGAGCAACGGTAGTGGTGGCTGCGTGTGCCGGGATGTGGCTTTTGGGGCCGCCTCCATTTCTGGTCTACTATTATTTCCAGCTATTGCCGCTGAGTATGCCGAATACTACTTGCAAGTTGGCTCTATATTCCCCTCAAGAGCCCCTTTGACTCACTGATTCCTGGCGATCATGCATCAATACGATGATGCTGTTTATTGAGCTGCGCCCTAATAGGAATAGGACGCTACACGAACGGTATAGGTGAATACTCAGTGACTGGTTCTTTCAGCTACAATTCTGACTTGATCGGCGGTGGGCTGATGGTGCGCGAGAGCCGCGCCGTTGCCGATTTGCTGCTGTCTGATGCCGATGAAGAGCAGTGGCATCAAGCAATCATCGTTGATAACCGCCTTCAGAAGAACCGTCCCGCCACTGCCAAGCGTACAGGGCAGGCGATTCGCAAGCGTCTGGAGAAGCTGGAGCCACCGTTTTGGCAAGCGCTGCGCGATGGCGACGATCAGCTCGCCAGGCAGGTGTCTTTCTGTGCGGCCATGGCACGTAATCTGCTGCTCGTTGAATTCCTCGAAAGTGTCGTCGCTGATGCATTTTTAACGCAGGCGGAAACGCTTCAGGCCTACCAATGGGCTGACTTTTTAGCCGAGCGTACTCATCGCGATAAAGCAATCGCAGGGTGGGCGGAGAGCTCCAGGCGTAAAATGGGTCAGGTGGTATATCGTATGCTGACGGAAGTTGGCGTATTGGAATCCAGCCGATCGCGCAAATTACAGCCACTGTTGCTTCGGCCAGAGATAAAAATCCTGCTTGAGACCTACCAGCACATTCGCTTAAACGCATGTTGTCGCTTGCTGAGATAGGTACTCATATCACAGGTCTGCTTGTCAAAAAGCCGTGGCTTCGTCAAAACGCGGCTAAGTAGATCTTGCAAGCTGTGTCGCTGGCGGCATAGTCTTGCTTAATCAGCCGTTTGGATTAGACAACCTCTCGCATCACACATGCCTGACACAGGGACGCATCCGCATGTCACAGAGCGCTCATTACTCAGACCTTGGTGGTTTCAAATACCCCGAGGATGACCTTCTTCGGGCACGGTTGAACCAGGTGGCTGAAAAAATCTCTCAGCCCGACTTTCTAGCAGGTCAGGGTTTGGGTAATGAAATTGGCTTCTGGATTTTTGATTACGCGCCCGAACATGAGCTGCAGGTGCGTGCCTATCTGAATTTCCTCCCCTCGTTAATGGCACGGCAGCACCCTGATATCAAAATGGCACAGGTCAACCTGCTGGAAGTCCTAAAGGATTACCTGGCCGAGCGCGGCTTCCTGGATAAAGCCATTGCCATGCAAAAAAGCAAAGGCGATGCAGCACTGCTCAAGGCGCTGCGTGGGCCACTGCACATGGATAAGTTTGCTCCCTATCTGCTCCGACACTCCCTGTCGCATGACCCCGATATCGTACTGTTTTCCGGTGTGGGTAGCCTATGGCCCATGGTGCGTGCGCACAGCTTGCTAAATGCGCTACACGGGCCACTCGGTCATAAGCCGTTGGTGCTGTTCTATCCAGGCCGTTACGATGGGCAGACGATGTCGCTGTTCAAGCGAATGGAAAGCAATAACTACTACCGTGCGTTTGCGCTTGTGCCCTAGCGCAACGGGTGGCGGAATTCGGTGTGTTGTATTCGCTCGCTGAGGAGTGGCCTTCAAAACTCCGAGATCTCTTGGCTTGAAACATCCAAGGTTGAAACATTTACAGGACAGATATGCACATTCGAGAGCTCTTCCTCAAACCGCTTAGCCGGTCAATCAACGGCGTGGTCAAGGCCGACCAGCGTGACCAGGAAACCATCTACCAGGAGCTGGATGAGTATGTCGTCACCAATGAGTTAGAAAAGCACTTTCGTGCTTTTTTTGAGTCCTACACCACCCCTTTAGATGACCCCTCCATCGCCAACCGCGTGGGCGTTTGGGTGAGTGGCTTCTTTGGGTCGGGTAAATCGCACTTTTTGAAAACGCTTTCTTACCTACTCGCCAATACGGAAGCCTTTGATGCCAACGGCCAGGCCAAGCGAGCCGCTGATTTTTTTGATGAGCAGAAGCTGGTAGACGGCTCTATTCGGGCAGACATTAACAAGGCCGTCCGTGAACCGGCTCACGTGGTGCTGTTCAACATCGACAGCAAGGCCAGCTCGAATGACGACGGCAACCCCATCCTGAACGTCTTCCTGCGCGTGTTTAACGAGCACCAAGGCTTTAGCTCTGATTACCCGCACATTGCTCATATGGAGCGCCACCTAGAAAAACGCGGTGTGTATGAGCGTTTCAAGCAGGCCTTTAACGAGGCCAGCGGCGTGGTGTGGGAAGACGAGCGAGACGGCTATCAGTTCTACCAGGACGATATCGAGCAAGCGATTGGGTCGGCGCTCGATCTCTCTCCTGAAGCGGCGCATAAATGGTTTGAGGAATCCGAAACCAACTTCAGCGTCTCGGTAGAGAACTTCTGCCACTGGGTGAAAGAGTTTTTGGAGTCGCAGTCAGCTACCCAGCGCATGGTGTTCATGGTCGATGAAGTGGGCCAGTTCATTGGTAGCGATACGCGTTTGATGCTGACTCTGCAAACGCTCACCGAAAACCTGGGTACGATTTGCGGTGGGCGTGCCTGGATCGTGGTCACCTCCCAAGCGGATATGGATGCCGTGCTAGGCGAAATGACCGCCTCAAAAGCCAACGATTTTTCCAAAATTGCCGGACGCTTCAAAACCCGCTTATCGCTCTCAAGCTCCAACTCTGACGAAGTGATCCGTAAGCGTCTGTTGGTGAAGACCGACTCGGCACGCGCGGAACTGGAAGGCGTGTTTGAGGCCAAAGGCTCCATTCTGCGTAACCAGCTGACCTTTGACCGCTCTGGCCCCACGCTAAAAAACATCGAAGGCGCCGAGAGCTTTATCGCCAACTATCCTTTCGTGCCGTACCACTTCCAGTTGGTGCAAAAAGTTTTTGAAGAAATCCGCAAGGTAGGGGCGACGGGCGCCCACCTGGCCTATGGCGAGCGCTCCATGCTCGATGCGTTCCACATGGCCGCCAAAGCCGTGCAGGAGAAAACGATTGGCGCGCTGGTGCCGATGCACTGCTTCTACACAGCGGTAGAGGGCTTTCTTGATACAGCGGTAAAGCGCACCATCGATCAGGCCAGCGAAAACCCCGTGTTAGAGGCGTTTGATGTCGAAACCCTACGCACGCTGTTTATGATCCGCTATGTGGACTTGGTGAAGGGTACGGTCAATAACCTGGTGACACTCTCGCTGACCCAAATCGACGACGACCGTATTGCCATTCGTGAGCAGCTGGAAGCGACCCTGGCACGACTGGAAAAAGAGAGCCTGATTACCCGCAACGGCGATGAGTACCAGTTCCTCACCAATGAAGAGCGCGACATCACCCGCAAGATCAAAGCTACCGAAGTCACCAGCAGCGACGAGAACAAAGAGCTTTCCAGCCTGATCTTCAAAGACCTGCTGCGCGATCGCACCAAATACCGCTACCCGGTCAACAAAACCGACTACAGCATTGGCCGCTACCTGGATGGACACACCCTGGATGGCCGCTATCAAAGCCAGCTAAGGGTAGAGGTGGTCTCGCCGCTGGACGTGGAGTACGTGCAGCTAAGCGAAGCGGGCTGCATTCACAAAAGCGGCGATAACGGTGGGCAGGTGCTGATTAAGCTGCCCGACGATAAGCGCTTTACCGATGAACTGCGTACCCTGCTGAAAACCGATAAGTTTATCCGCCTGAACCTATCGGCCAACGACCACAGCGTGGAGCGCATTCTGGCCGACCGTGGCCGTGAAAACCAGGAGCGCAAAAAACGCCTGCGGGTGCGCTTAGAAGAGATGTTGCTGGATGCCGATGTGTACGCGCTCGGGCAAAAGCTCGATCTCAACCGCAACCAGTTGAATACCCGCTTGGATGAGGCCTGCCGCTATCTGCTGGAAAACACCTACAACAAGCTGAGCCAGCTCACGGCGCTTAGCCCCGAGCCGATGCGCGAGCTGCAGGCCGTATTAACCGCCGATGACCTGGGCACCCAGAACCTCAACCTAGACGGTGAAGAGGGCAACGCTCAAGCGGTGAAAGAGGTAGAGCAGTATATCTCGCTACATGGCGGCGAACCGGTGCCACTGAACCCGCTGATTGAGCGCTTCAGCAACCGACCTTTCGGCTGGCCAGAAGGTGAAACGCTGCTGATTCTGGGTCGCCTGCATGCCGCTGGGCGCTTAACCTTCCACACCGCTGGCCCCGCGCTCAGCGGTAAAGAAGCCTTTGAGCTACTCAACAACGCCCGCCGCCGCAGTGAAGTGCGCCTTCAGAAAAAGCGCCAAACCGAAGATGCAGTGCTCAACAAAGCTCGTAACCTCACCAAAGAGCTATTTGGCCAGCTAGGCCCCACCAGCGAAAAAGAGCTGTTTACCTATTACGTAGACCGCTTATCCCACTGGCGGCGGGAGCTAGAAGCGTATAAAAGCAAAACCGATGTGGGCAACTTCCCGGGTCGCAACGCCATTGATAGCTCACTGCGGGAAGTAGAGCGCCTACTGCGCCTTGACGATAGCTTTGATTTCTTCAAAACCGTCGCCAGCCAGCAAGACACGCTGCTCGATGTCGAAGAGGACTACCGCGATCTCAACGACTTCTTCACTAAGCAGCTCACCACGTGGCAACAGCTGGAGCAAGCGCTCAATCGGTTTGCGGTGAACCGCCTAGAGCTTGAGAAAAACACCCAGGCCCAGCAAGCGCTGGCCGAGTGTGAGCGCATTTACAACGCCGACGCCCCCTACGCCATGCTGAACCAGGTGGATGGCTTGGTACGCACGCTGGATGAGGTGAACAACCGCCTGGTAGAGGAAAAGCGTCAGCACGCCATTGCCCGTATCGACACGCGCATTGCCAAGGTGAGCGCTGAAATTGCCAAAAGCGGCATTGGCACCGCCGAGCTCAGCAACCGCTTGCTGCACCCGCTGCAGCAGCTTAAAGCCTCGGTCAGTCAATCGGTCAGCGTCGCGCAAATCTACCAGCTACAAACCGAAACTGCCGTCGAGTTAGAAGAAGAAAGTTTGGATGCGCTTCACCACGCCCAGGCTGAAGCGGCCAAGCGGCAGCCGCCTGCGCCTGCGGGAAACAACACAACACCGGCTCCAACATCAGAGAACCCCAAGCCAGCCCCACAAACGGCACCAAGTGATAAAACGTACGACCCGCATACCGAAACAGCACCGGCGGCGGTGAATGCCCCCAAACCCGTGGCAAGAGTGCGTGTAAGCGACGTACTTAGCCGCGTGCATAGTGGCGTGTACCTGGAAAGCCAAGCGGAAGTGGATGCCTTTATGGACGAGCTGAGAAAAGAGCTGGAAGGGGCACTTTCAGCAGGTAAACGGGTACAGGTGCGTTAGTGTTCGAACGATTTTTGTTGAAAGTGGAGCGACAAGCTGAGCACAGGGGGCCGCTGCAATTTGGCAACAGACTGTTGCCAAATTCACCGACGCACCCTGAACCGCCAACAGGGGCAACGACTATCGCCAAGCCTAAGCATCCTGGTTGGCAGGGTATCGACGAGCAGGTTACACTTTAAAAATAACCCGTTCATCCGCGTCGGGTCTGAGCGATACCGCAGAGGTGAGTCATCATGCATGCCAACGTCAAGCAGCTGCGCTTGCAAACCAAAGCTTTGATTGCCGCTACCCAGCGTGGCGAGGCCGTAGAGATCACCTTTCACGGCAAGCCATGTGCTCGCCTAGTGGGGGTGGCGTCTGCCACACCTAACAAGCGCTTGGCCCCCAACCCGGCGTTCGGCCTCTGGGCAGATCAGGGCGAGGCAAGCGCCCAGGAGATTGACACCCAAGTCCGCCATTTGCGCGCGCCGCGCTCCTTCGAGGGCAGCGACTGATGCTGGTGGACACGGATGTGCTGATCTGGAATTTGCGCGGCAACCGCGCCGCCGCCCAGCGCCTGGATGACGCGCCAGGTTTCTGGCTCTCTGCCGTCACTTATCGAACATCGCGAAAAACCTCGTACTTCTAGTGCGAGGATGGATAGCGAGGGGCGCGAGAGCGCCCCTAGTCCGGCCTCGATTGTTGCTCAATATACTGCTTGACCATGCTCAGGGGGGCGCCTCCGACACTTCCCGCAAAGTAGCTTGGACTCCACAGCGAGTTCTTCCGGTAGGCGGGCTGCACCAGTTCAGGGTGTAGTAACTTCATCCGCCGGCTGGATACCCCCTTCAAACTATTCACCAGCCTGGATACCGCCACTTTGGGTGGAAAGTTGACAAGCAAATGGACGTGATCGGTTTCACCGTTGAACTCCTGTAGCTCCGCCTCGAAGTCCCGACACACTCGGTCGAAAAGCAATTCGAGGGAGTTGAGATGCGCGCCGGTGAACACCTTGCCCTGATACCTGGTGACAAATACCAAATGGGCATGGAGTTTAAAAACGCAGTGTCTTCCTGTTCTGATAGCTTGTTTGGTTTCCATAGACCAAGTATATTCGAAGCCATGAAGCAGACCAAGACCCTCAAGGTTCGAGTGAAGGACAAACACGCCGCCGAGCTTAACCGCATGGCCCGCAGCGTGAATTTTGTTTGGAACTACCTCAACGAACTGTCTTCCCGAGCCATTCGGGAGAAAGGTCTGTTTCTGTCTGCCTACGACATGCACCCCTATACCAAGGGTGCTGGCAAGGACCTCGGCCTGCACAGCCAAACGCTGCAATGCATCGCTGCTGAATACGTTGCCCGCCGCAAGCAGTTCAAAAAGCCCCGCTTGAATTGGCGCAAGTCCGGCGGTGTACGCCGCTCACTTGGCTGGATTCCGGTCAATACCGGCGCGGCCAAGTGGAAGAACGGGCAGGTATTTCACAACGGCACCTACTTCAAGGTGTGGGATAGCTACGGCCTGTCGACATACAAGTTCCGTGCCGGCAGTTTCAACGAAGATAGCCGGGGCCGGTGGTATTTCAATGTTGCGGTCGAGGTGGACGTGCAGCCGACGCTTGGGCAGGGCGCCGTTGGCATCGACCTTGGGCTCAAGGATGTGGCCACCTGTAGCGATGGAGGAAGGCTGGAAAACAGCCGCTTCTACCGCCGCATGGAAGACCAGTTGGCGACAGCCCAGCGTGCCCGCAACAAGCGGCGGGTAAAAGCTATTCACGCCAAGATCAAGAACCGTCGCCAGGACGCGCAGCACAAGTTTTCCCGGAAACTCGTCAACCAGTACGGCGAAATCGTCGTGGGCGATGTTTCCTCAACCAGGCTCGCGAAGACCAGGATGGCCAAAAGCGTCTACGACGCTGGCTGGTCACAACTGAAAACGATGCTGGAATATAAATGCGCTCACGCAGGCATTGTCTTCAAGGTCGTTCGCGAAACCAACACCACCCGCGCCTGTTCGTCGTGCGGCTCGCTTAGCGGGCCGCAGGGCGTCAACGGGTTGCGAGTAAGGGTCTGGGAGTGCGTGGAGTGTGGTGTACTCCACGACCGGGACGTGAATGCGGCCCGGAATATCCTCAGCCTCGGGGCAGGACGTTGCCCTCAAGAAGTTGGAATCCCCGTCCTTTAGGGCGGGGAGGACGTCAATAACGCCTTGGTACACAGCGACTACTCCCAACGCGGCAGCCCTATACGCATCGCGTTTTTTGATGACCGTATCGAGATTGAAAGCCCAGGGCTATTGATGCCCGGCATGACGATTGAAGACATGAAACGCGGCGTTTCGATGATTCGCAACCCAGTGATTGCCCGCGTATTTCGTGAGCTTGGGCTGATAGAGCAGTGGGGCAGCGGTGTGAAGCGTATTTTCTCGGAAGCCCAAGTCCAAGGGCTGCCTGAACCGCATATTGAAGAAATTGCCAACCGCGTGCGTTTGAGTATTCGGCTGGCAACGCCGGTTTCTATCCAGCAGTCAGCTTCAGTGACCCAGGCTGAGCCAGTGCAGTCAGAGTCACGGCTAGAGTCACGGCTAGAGTCACGGCTAGAGTCAGCGCTGGCAGCCAGAGTGCTGTTGATACTGCAGCAGGAGCCGCTGGGTAAAGCTGCCATAGCGCGTGAGCTGGGTCACAAGGGCGTTTCCGGTGAGCTCAATAAACAAGTAGGCAATTTACGCCAGCAGCAGCTGATTGAAATGACGCTGCCCGAAAAGCCCAATAGCCGCCTTCAACAATACCGCTTAACCCCTCAAGGCGAGCGCTTTTTGCAAGACACTTTCAAGGATCTAACATGAACACCGCCAACATCAAAAAATACGCCCCCAAGGCCCGCGTCCGCTTTATCGACACCATGACGCGCCAGGCGGCCCGGGTGGGCATTAGCCCGGATGGCAACGGTGGCGCTGTGATTGCCCCCCTGGAGCTAAAGGGCGATGTGTTGGTGATGACCGCCCAGGATGGCCAAACCCACACCGTGCCCGCCCACCTGAAAGGCGCACGGGAAGCGCTGGCCGCGTGGGTGCAGCGCGATGGCTTTACCCAAGCGATAGAGCAGGCCGCCTACAGTTGGTTCAACCGCCTGTGCGCCATTCGCTATATGGAGATTCACGGCTACTTAGACCACGGCCGCCGTGTGCTGAGTGGGGCAGGGGGCGAAGCCGGGCAGTTCCAGCTTCTGGAGGAATGCTTAGAGGTAGATTTACCAGGGCTGGACACCGACCGCGTTCGCGAACTCAAGCTCGACGGCACCCAGGATGAAACCCTCTACCGCGAGCTGCTGCTGGCCCAGTGCCACGCCCTGCATGAGGCCATGCCGTTCCTGTTCGAGCCGCTGGACGACGCCAGCGAACTTCTGCTGCCCAATAACCTGACCAAAACCGATTCACTCATCCGCGAGCTGGTCGAGGCGATTCCCGAAGAGGATTGGCAGGATGTAGAAGTGATCGGCTGGCTCTACCAGTTCTACATCAGCGAGAAAAAAGACCAGGTGATCGGCAAGGTGGTGAAAAGCGAAGACATCCCCGCCGCCACCCAGCTGTTCACTCCCAACTGGATCGTGCAATACCTGGTGCAGAACTCGGTAGGCCGCCAGTGGCTGCAAACCTACCCAGGCTCGCCACTCAAAGGCGAGATGCCGTACTACATCGAGCCCGCCGAGCAGGAGCCCGAGGTACAGGCTCAGCTGGACGCCATCACCCCGGCCAGCCTCGACCCCGAAGCCATCAAGGTGCTCGACCCCGCCTGCGGCTCCGGCCATATTCTGGTGGAAGCCTACAACGTGCTGAAGGCGATTTACGAAGAGCGTGGCTACCGCACCCGCGACATCCCCCAGCTGATTCTGGAAAACAACCTGTTCGGCCTGGATATCGACGACCGCGCCGCCCAGCTGGCGGGCTTTGCGCTGTTGATGAAAGCCCGTGAAGACGACCGCCGGATTTTGACGCGCAACGTGCGCCTAAACGTGCTGGCCATGCAGAGCAGCCAGCATCTAGATGCCAATACCCTATGGCGCGACCTGAACCTCACCGGTGACTGGCACCAGGGCCAATCCCAAAGCCTGTTTGAGAGCGAACAGCAGGAGCTTGCCAACAACGACGCCACTTACAAACTGATTGCCGACTTGATTGAGCGCTTTCAGGATGCCAAAACCTTCGGCTCGCTGATTGAAGTGCCCAATGAGCTGGAAGAGCCGCTCAAAGCACTGCTGGAAGAATTGACCGAGCTAAGCAATAGCGGCGATATGATGCAAAAGGCCGCTGCTCAGCGGTTAGTGCCCATTGTGCAGCAGGCCAGGGTATTGGCGCAGCGCTACAATGCAGTAGTGGCGAATCCGCCGTATATGGGCAGTAAAGGCATGAATAAGGCGCTGAAGGACTACGCCAAAAACGCCTACCCCAACAGCAAGTCGGATCTGTTCGCGATTTTTATGGAGCACGCCTTCAGCTTACTGGCACCGCAGGGCTATAACGCCCAGATCAATATGCAGTCATGGATGTTTCTTTCCAGCTACGAAAAGCTCCGCGACTGGCTGTTGGATAACACCACCATTATCACCATGGCGCATTTGGGCGGCAGAGCCTTTGACAGCATCAGTGGGGAAGTTGTCTCCGCCACTGCCTTTGTCATGGAGAAAATCGCCAAGCCGGATTACCAGGGCGCTTATCTGCGGTTGGTGGACGGAAAATCTGAAGCCGAGAAGAAAGGCGCATTGCTCGAAGCCATTCAGAACCGCGACTGCGGCTGGTTCTATGACGCCAAGCCGGACGATTTCAAGAAGATTCCGGGGAGTCCGTTTGCGTATTGGCTAAGTAAAAAAATTGTAGAAAAATTTAATAAATCTATGCTTCTTGGAGATGCAATGCCCGTTCGCGGGGGTATGACAACCGCTGACAACGAAAGATTTGTCCGAATATGGACAGAGGTTGATTATAAAAAAATTGGGAAAGAGTACTGGGTACCATATAACAAAGGTGGAGAATTCAGGAAGTGGTATGGAAACCAAAGTTGGGTTGTTTTCTGGAAAAATGACGGTAGTGCAATAAAAGCGACAGGAAAGGCGTCAGTCCGGTCAGAAGAGTTTTACTTTAATAAGATGATAGGTTGGACTGATGTTACTAGCTTCAGCCAACTTGGCGTTAGAGTATATCCGGAGGGATTTATTTTTGATGCAAGCGGCCCTGCGCTTTTTCCAAAAAATGAAGAAGACGAATATATAAGTCTTGGTTTTCTTGCATCTAAAGTTGCATCATTGTCTCTAAATGCGCTGAATCCAACACTGCATGTTCAAGCAGGGAATATTTCATGTCTGCCTTTCTATAAAGCTGAAAATATAGAGCCAATATCAAAAACTGTTAGAGAGCTTGTGTGCATCACAAAAAAAGACTGGGACTCCTATGAAATATCTTGGAATTTTGCATCGCCTAGCTTGCTCAAGCAGGTTGAAAAAGAAAAAAAGGTAAGAGATGCATATAAATATATTGAAGCTGAGTGGAAAAATTATGCTCTTAGGGCAATGGAGCTTGAAGAGAAAAACAACTGCTTATTCAATGAGGCGTATAATCTTCAAAATGAATTGACGCCAAAAATCCCATTCGAAGAAATTACCCTTACCTGCAACCCTCACTACCGCTACGGTGGGAACCGCCCCAAAGAAGAGCTGGCAACCCTGCTCCAATGCGACACCCTCAAAGAGCTGGTCAGCTACGCCATCGGCTGCATGATGGGCCGCTACTCGCTGGACAAGCCCGGCCTGATCCTCGCCAGTCAGGGCGAAACCGTCCGCGACTACCTCGCCCAGATCCCCGAGCCAAACTTCGCCCCGGATGACAATGCCATCATCCCGCTCACCGATCAGGAATGGTTCCCCGACGACGCCACCAACCGCTTCCGCGACTTTGTGCGTACCGTGTGGGGCGAAGAGCACCTGCAAGAAAATCTCGATTTCGTCGCTGAAAGCCTCTGCCTACACGCCATCAAATCCAAGAAGGGTGAGGCTGCGCTAGAGACCATCCGCCGCTACCTCAGCACCCAGTTCTTCAAAGACCACCTGCGCACCTACAAAAAACGCCCCATCTACTGGCTGTTCTCCTCCGGCAAGCAGAAAGCCTTCGAGTGCTTGGTCTACCTGCATCGCTACAACGAAAGCACCCTGGCCGAGATGCGCACCGACTACGTCATCCCGCTCACCACCAAGCTCGCCAGCTACGTGGAAAAGCTAGAACAAGACAAAGACGCCAGCACCTCCGCCGCAGAAGCAAAAGCCATCGAGAAGGAATTGAGCAAGCTCTACAAGCAACAAGCCGAACTCAACACCTTCGATGAAAAACTCCGCCACTACGCCGACCAGCGCATCTCACTGGATCTGGATGATGGGGTGAAGGTGAACTATGGGAAATTTGGGGATTTGTTGGCTGAGGTGAAGCAAGTGGTGGGGAAGTGATTTATGGAGCTTAAAAATATCGAAGAGCTGATTGATAACGAGGGTGAAATCACCATCGGTAGAATTGGGCCGGTGCGCTGCGGTGCTTCTGCAAGCGATGAAGCTAATTGCCTTGCGATGTTAGCTAGGCGGCCTGGCGAGTCGTTTGAGGCGTTGCTTATACGCCTGGATTCCGCGATTGAGGATGCTATTGAGCATGATATCTTCGCAGATGAAATCAATCCATAAAGTGCAATGTATGGAGCTTTGATGACAACTCCTATTGGCCGCTGGCGTATCACCTGGATGGAAACGTGGGATCAGGAATTTGTCGATTTGATTGAGCCGGGCCACTTCCGGTTTGATGAAAATGGACTCGGCTATTTTATCTTCGGTGCTGTTGAAGGCCAGCTTGACTACCGCCTTTCAGAAGGCGGCAAGCGTATCGATTTCAGTTGGTCGGGCAATGATGAGGGCGATGAGAAATCTGGCCGTGGTTGGTTTACGTTTTCATCATCGCGTATCACCAAAGGGTATTTTTTCATTCACTGCGGGGATGAATCAGCGCTAGAAATTGAACGGCAGCCGTGAAGAGAAAAATAATAAGTAGCAAGCTCCTATTGTGGCTCATATACTAATATTTAATAAATTAGTAGTTGGAGCAATGTGATGAAGGTGCCTGTCTCTCCACCGTCCCAGGAAAAGCTACTTGAGCTGCTCAAAAGTGGCGATGTCGCTAAAATGGCGTTGCTCTTTGGTCAGGCGGTTGGGCCGACGGACAGTAAAGGCCGTTACCTACACTGGGACAAGCTTAGGCATCTGGCCATGCCTAAAGGTTATGATGCCGAGCTTTACTGGCTGGCCATGCGCAACGCGCGAGAGAAAATTTCCAGAGACCTATCTTTTAAGGATAAGCAGGGGGCTCCCTTTCGGTTTTGCATACCGGATACCGTGATGCGTGACATTCTCTGGATCAGTGAGAACGCGACGGGGGCAATCAAGGCAGACAGTAAAATCTCAGACCCTCACACAAAGCAAACTTACCTGATCAACTCGCTGATTGAAGAAGCCATCAATTCGAGCCAACTGGAAGGGGCTTCAACCACCCGCCAGGTGGCCAAGGATATGCTACGTTCGGGAAGAAAACCCAAAGATCATTCTGAAAAAATGATTCTTAACAACTATAACGCCATGCGTTTCATTCGTGAGTACAAGGAAGAAACACTCACGAAGTCAATGATATGCGAATTACATAAGATCGTGACAGAAGATGCTGATAAAGCCGGTGTTTTTCGAGGTCCAGATGAAGACATAAGGGTGTACTCACTCGATGACAAGCTGCTACATACGCCGCCATCCTATCAAGAGCTTGATGACCGTATTCAGCAGCTATGTGACTTCGTCAATGCGGAAAATGAGAACGAGGCTAGCTTTATACCGCCTGTTATCAAGGCCATCGTTGTCCACTTCATGATTGGGTATGACCACCCCTTTGTGGATGGCAATGGCAGAACGGCACGGGCTCTTTTCTATTGGGTGATGGCCAAGGAGGGGTATTGGCTGATGGAGTATATCTCTATCTCTCGGGTGCTGAAGCAGGCACCCGCACAATACATGGCGGCATACCTGCATACAGAAACGGATGGTAATGATGTTACTTATTTCATTATTCATCAGCTTGAAGTGATCAAAAAATCGATTGCTGATCTGCATCGCTACCTCACTGACAAAGCAGGAGAGTACAGAGAGGCTGAAAAAATCCTCAAGAAATCAAAGCTCAATGGTTTGCTCAACCATCGGCAGCTGGGGCTGTTAAAAAATGCGTTGGATAACCCTGGGATGGAGTACACCATTAAATCCCATCAGAATTCCCATGGGATTGCTTATCAGACCGCACGAACCGACTTGTTAGCGCTATCAGATAAGTATCATCTGCTGAAAAAATATAAAGTCGGTAAAAAGGACGTTTTTATCGCGCCTGCCAATATGCTGAATCTGATAAAAAATGACTGATGTATATTTTCCCGTGCCAGAGCAGAGCAGAGCAGAGCAGTGCATGGCTAGGCAGCGCTGCCGCTTTTACTGATCCGAACGTGATAATATTTTGAATCCTAAGTCTTTTAGCGTCCAAGTACACGTCGCTATCTATGAGATGGCGGCGTGACTGGCAGCAAGTTTTAACGTTTATGTGGCAAGGAGGCTAGATGCAGCTCGACCAACTCCAACAGGGCTTACAACACGCCTTCTTCACCGACCGCCATCGGATTGTCTTCTGGTACGACGCCCCTGGCCACTTTGCGGATTCGCTCAGCGAGCTTGCGCTGGAAGGCGTTCAGGTGATCAATATGGCGGGGGAGTCCACCCTGGGCGTGAAGCTACGCCTGGAGCTAGAGGAGCCGGAAATGCCCACGTTGCTCTACTTTCCCTACGCCGAGCCAGCCCCAGAAGACGACTGGCTGCTGGATATAAAGCTGTACTCTGGCCGCTTCTACGCCGACCGCGTTTCGATGATTTTCAACGAGCTGGGCCTAACGCGCCACGTACTGCGCGAGCACTTGGCGCAGCGGCAGGCGTTTTTAGCTAGCCGTAAGCGTATTGATGCCCTGAAGCGTTTGGTCACGCCTTCTCTCAGTGAAGATGAGCTGGATCTGGCGATGCTGGCCGTGGTGGTGGGGGCCACGTCTCTTGACGTGGCCACGCTGCTGTTCCACTTGGCTGAAGAGGCGGTGGCCAATGAGCTAGGGCTAGAGGCCAACCCAGCGGCGTTGATTGAAGCGGAAAAGTACGCCTTGGTGCCTGCGTTGGTGCGCGCCCTGCAGGCCGAAGTGGGTTACCCCGCCAGCCAAGCAGAGCTCAGCGGTGACGTGCCGCTGAACTTCGGCCAGTTAATGCTGCGGTTATTGATTACCGGCTACTGCGAGAGCATTTCTGATATTCCTGACTGGGCGCGTCAGGTGGCCATTCCCTCTGTTAATGCGCGTGCATCCTCCCGAGCGCTGCTCACTCGCTGGCGAGATAGTTCACGCTTTTACCCCGCGTTTGATGTGATCTCCGGGTGGGTGGCGGATGCCCAGCGCATTGATGACAAGCTGCAGGATGTGCCGTTAGAACAGCTAAGCCATGTGGCGACGTTTGAGGTGGTGGAGAAGCAGATCATTGTCGATCTCTGCCAGGCGATTCCCACGGCGGATGCCCGCGACCTGAAGCTATTCGACAGCATCATTGTGGCGCGCCTGGACGGTTATTGGGCATCGCGGCATAAAAACGATGCCCGCCGCGAGCGCTACCGGCAGCTATATGCCGCGCTTACCGCGTCGATTGCGCTGTTTAGCCTGCGTCATCAGCATGCCAAAGGCTTTCATTACGAGAGTGTTGAGGCGCTCTACCACGCTTACCAAACAGATCTCTACCGTTTTGATACCGCCTATCGCCATTATGCCGTGGCGTCTGATGCCACCGGCGTGGAGCTGCTTAAAAACCTGGATGCCGCCGTTGAGCGCTGTTATGACGAGTGGTTCCTGGGCCAGCTCACCCGTAACTGGAGCGAGCGCGTGGAAGCCGAGCAGCGGCTCACCCACTGGAAGCTACCCAATATCCCCAGCCAGCAGCATTTCTACCGCGACTGGGTTCAACCCCAGCTAGCCGCTAGTCGCCAAAAGCGTGTGGTGGTGGTGATTAGTGATGCCTTCCGCTATGAAGCGGCAGAAGAGCTGCGTGAGCGCATTAATGCCAAGCGCTATAGCGAAGCGACGTTAAAAAGCCAGTTAGGTGTGGTGCCTAGCTACACCACGCTGGGAATGGCCTCGCTGTTACCGCACCGAGAGCTCAGCTATCAGCCGGGCAGCGATACGGTGCTGGTGAATGGCCAATCCACCCAAGGCACGGCGAACCGCAGCAAGTTACTCAAAGCAGCCCTTGGCGGGGAGGCGTTAGCCGTGACCGCCGAGGACGTAAAAGGTTGGAGCCGTGAAGAGGGGCGCGAAAAGATCAAAGGCGTGCAGCTGATGTACGTTTATCACAACGTGGTGGATGCCCGTGGGGATGCCGCTAACACTGAAAGCGAGACGTTTGCAGCGGTGGAGGATGCCATTGATGAGCTGGATCAGCTGACCCGTAAAATTCTCATGCACCTGAACACCAGCACGGTGCTGGTCACCGCCGACCACGGTTTCCTGTTCCAGCGCAGCGCGTTGGATGCTACCGACCGCACGGCGCTGTCAGACAAGCCAACGTCGGCCTTCAAAAGCAAAAAGCGTTATGTGCTGGGCGAGTCGCTGCCCGATAACCCCAGTGTGTGGCACGGCCACACCCGCGATACGGCAGGCACCACCTGCGATACCCAGTTCTGGATACCCAAAGGCGCACACCGTTTTCACTTTGTCGGCGGGGCGCGCTTTGTACATGGGGGCATTATGCCCCAGGAAATTGTGGTGCCCGTGCTCACCGTTCAGCAGCTGCGGGGCGAGAAGGTGGAAAAGCGCACCAGTCGCAAGGTGGAGGTGATCTCACCCAAGGCATCGCTGAAAATGGTCAATAACATTCAGCGCTTCGACCTGCTGCAAACTGAAGCGGTGAGCGAGCGCCTCCGCCCGGTCACGCTGTCGGTGGCGATTTACGCGGGCAGCGAGGTGGTCTCCAGTGAAGAGGTCGTGACCTTCGATAGCGCAAGCGACAATATGAACGAGCGCATGAAGTCGGTGCGCCTCTCGCTATCGGGCACGTCATTCGACCGTAAAAACGACTACTTCCTGGTGCTGCGCGATAAAGACTTGGGCACCGAGCGGGAGCGCTACCGGGTGGTGATCGATCTCGCGTTTACGGATGATTTTTTCTAGGCCCGTCATCAGCTGGAAAGCTTTTATGTTTGTGCATTGTGCTTTTTTCGTCGTTCAGGAGTGACCGCCCACATGGATTTTGACTCATCTTCCGCCACGCAAGTGACCGATGCCCTTCAGGACGCCGATCTGGATACGCTGCTCAACACCCACTTTGCGGGCCGCGTGGTGCGTAAGGATCTCACCCAGCGCGTGAAAGAGGGCGCAAACGTGCCCGTGTATGTGCTGGAGTACCTGTTGGGTATGTACTGCGCCTCTGATGATACTGAGGTGATCGCTACGGGATTGGAAAACGTTAAAGCGATTCTGACGGATAACTACGTTCGCCCGGATGAAGCGGAGAAAGTGAAATCCATCGTGCGCGAGCGCGGCAGCTTCAAGGTGATTGATCGTGTCACGGTGCGTCTTAATGAGAAAAAAGACCGCTATGAAGCGGCGTTCAGTAACCTGGGCATCAAGGATGCCGAAATCTCTGCAGGCATTGTTAAAGAGCACGAGAAGCTGCTGGTAGGCGGTATTTGGGTGATTGCCACGCTCAGCTACTTTCATGAAGAGGGGCAAACAAGCTCGCCGTTTGGCGTTAGCCTGCTCAAACCGATTCAGATGCCCCACATGAACATGGAAGAGCTGTTTGAAGGGCGGCGTGGGTTTACCAATACTCAATGGCGTGAAGTGCTGATTCGCTCGATTGGTATGGAGCCTGCCGAGCTAGACGAAAGCGTACAGTGGCACCTGCTGGCCAGGATGATTCCGTTTGTCGAGAACAACTACAACGTTTGCGAGCTAGGGCCACGGGGCACTGGCAAAAGCCATATCTACAAAGAGTGTTCACCCAACAGCATTTTGGTCTCTGGCGGGCAAACCACGGTGGCTAACCTGTTCTATAACATGAGCTCACGGCGCATTGGCCTGGTGGGCATGTGGGATTTGGTAGCGTTCGATGAAGTGGCCGGTATCTCGTTCAAGGATAAGGACGGGGTGCAGATCATGAAGGATTACATGGCCTCTGGCTCTTTTGCCCGTGGGCGCGAACAGATGGAAGCCTCAGCCTCGATGGTGTTCGTCGGCAACATCAACCAAAGCGTGGAGTCGCTGGTAAAAACCAGCCACCTGCTGACGCCATTCCCCGATGCCATGATTGATGCTGCCTTCTTTGACCGCTTCCATGCCTATATTCCCGGCTGGGAAATCCCCAAGATGCGGCCCTCATTCTTCACTCAGCGCTATGGGTTTATCGTCGATTACCTAGCGGAATTCTTCCGTGAAATGCGCAAGCGCAGCTTCGCTGATGCGATTGATCGCTACTTCTCTCTGGGCGACAACCTCAACCAGCGTGACGTGATCGCGGTACGTAAAACGGTGTCGGGCCTGCTGAAGCTGATGTTTCCCCATGGGGAGTACATGAAAGATGATGTGCGGGATTGCCTGGAATACGCCATGCAGGTACGCCGCCGCGTGAAGGAGCAGCTGAAAAAGATTGGTGGCATGGAGTTTTACGATGTTCATTTCAGCTACATCGACAAAGAGACCCTGGAAGAGCACTTTGTGTCGGTGAAAGAGCAGGGCGGTGGCGGCCTAATTCCAGAAGGCCAAGGCAAGCCAGGCGTGGTGCATACCATTGGCCTCAGCGATAAAGGCATGCCGGGAGTTTATCGCATCGAAATGCAAGTAACCGCAGGCAGCGGCAAGCTGGCCATGTCAGGGCTCTGGAATTCCACGGCCGCCAAAGAGCAGGTCAAAATGGCGTTCGATTACTTCAAGGCCAATGCCAGCCGCATCAGCGGAGCCCGCAAGGTGTTGGAGCATGATTTCCACCTTCATGTGGTCGACCTGCAAAATAGCGGTGTGTTGCGTGACCTCTCACTCGCCAGCCTGGTTGCGTTCTCTTCAGGCCTGGTAGGTAAACCTACGCAAAGCCAAATGGTCGTGCTGGGCGACATGAGCCTAGGGGGCAGCTTGAAGCCCGTCGCGAGCTTAGCAGAATGCCTGCAGGTTGCCTTTGACGCCGGTGGCAAGCGCGTCACCCTGCCCATGAGCAGTGCCATGGATATTCCTACCATCCCCGGAGAGCTGTTCACCAAGTTTCAAACCAGCTTCTATGCCGAACCGATTGACGCAGTGGTCAAAGCGCTTGGGGTGGATTAAGGTTAATGAGTCTATCGTGATACTGCATTCATGGTTTCGCACGCACTGCAGAAGGCACTTAGATGCAAAAATCTAATGAGTCCAGTGATGTAAAAGCAAACGGCGGCCCTCTGCAGCGGCTTAAGGGCTCGGTCGGCAAATATGAGCTGCCATTTGAGCCTATAGGCGTTGACGACTGGGAAGCCATGCAGGTGGAAGAGCCTGTTCTAGCCACCCAATCAGGTGATGAGCATTCGCCGAGATAGGCACGCATTGCACGTGCCATGTTAGTGAGTACATGGTCGGTAGGCGAGGAGCATAGCAATGAAAGTGACTGAAAAAGTAGAAGTTGAGGCCGTCACCGATGTGGTGTGCGATGTATGCCTAACCACAACACGTGTAGCAGATGAAAATCTTGAGTACGCCACCCTCAAAGCCCATTGGGGCTATGGCTCTCAACACGACGGCGAGCGCTATGAAGTTCACCTTTGCGAAAGCTGTTTTTTCAGCACGTTGGCTTACTTCAAACAAGAACGCCGCGTGCAAAATTTGTTCAGCGAAGATAGCGATAGAGATCAGGTTTTCAATACAGATGACCGCTTGGGGCTCGTGGCGACGGATGACTATTTTGGTGATAGAGACGCCTAAGCGTGCTATGCAGTTTCGCCACGCTTTTGGACTGGTATAGAGAGCTGCTTAAGGCAGATTTCGACCCTGAGCGGCCATGCCGATCAAAGCGACGATCACGTTCTTTGAGTATATGGGGTATTCACAATGATTGGTGTTATGGGCTTAAAGGTGGCGGAAGATGATAATAATTAAGTCTCAAGTAATAGCTATTGTATTCGTTGTATTAATGGCATTTTCTATCCATGCTCAAGCCGCCGACGAGGACTACGTCCGATCAAACTTTGCAGCCGATTATGCACAGTGTTGGAGTTACTACACAATTACTTCTGAAGGCGTACGTCGCGGCGGGCAGAGCGACTTGGCCGAGCAATTCACTGCTCTTGCGAATGAAGCATTCCTAAAGGGGGTTACCCTTAGTAATATTGAGGTTACAAAGGCTAGGGCGGAGATGGCACGCATCCAGCAGTTTGATGAAATGCGTCGTGATTTTTCAAATCTTGAAATCCTATTTGTAAAGTATAATCAACTTTGTAATGGATTAATGACTGATCCAATAAGTCGTGAAGAGTATTGGAGGCGTAGCGATCAGTAATGTCCGTTAGAAAAAGTGGCGAATAACTCTAGATCAAACAAGCGCACTATCGACCCAAAGCGGCTATTCTTGGAAATTCAGTAGGAACGCGAATTTTAACTATACGGCCTAATGGAAGTTATTAGACCAAAAAATCATAGGCTTAGGGTGGGGGCTCGCAGGCTGAATTTTGCCGGAAGAAGTGCCAGCACGTTCATTCAATCATAGAATGCGCTGTATAATACGGTGTTAACAGGAAACTTATGCACATCCTTGATCAGTTAATGAAAAGTGTAGTTCGCATTGAGGCGAAAATGGGGAATGGCCAGATTTCAACCGGCTCTGGCTTCGCTTACCGGTTTGCTGTAAGGGAGGACGGCTCTCATGTGCCTGCAATAGTGACTAACAAGCACGTCATAGATGGAGCAATTGAAATATCCTTTCCAGTAAGCACTGCAGACAGGCAAGGAAATCTGACAGGCAAGTTTGAAAATATTCAATATTCAATTGACGGAAGCAATGTTCTTCTTCACCCCGATGATAGTGTAGATCTATGCGCGATATTATCAGCACCGATATACAATCACTTTAAGGGGAGAAATCTTCAGCCGGCAATTTACAGCTTTGATAAGAATATATCCACAATAGAGTCGGAGTTCAGTGAACTTCTCCCGATGGAAGAAGTTACGATGATTGGCTACCCGAACGGTATATGGGATAGCGCTAATAATGGTTCTATTGCCAGAAGAGGAATTATCGCCACAATTCCGGGTGACGACTATCTGGGTAAAAAGCAGTTTGTAGTGGACATGGCCTGTTTTCCAGGATCTAGCGGAAGCCCAGTATTCTTAGCGAATTTTGGCAGTTACGTCGACCGCAACGGTAATTTAGCTGTGGGTTCAAGAGTGAAGCTACTTGGAGTTTTATACGCAGGGCCACAGCATAGAGCAAATGGCGAAATTGTTGTAGTTCCGATTCCCACAAGTAGCAGACCCATCGCCGAGACATCCATACCCAACAATTTGGGATACGTCATAAAATCGCTAGAACTTGAGCCACTTGAAGCTATGGCAGATAAGCTGTTAACAAGCGAATTCAGCGAATCCGCTAATGCTGGCCACTGATTCGAGCGTTATGTTTTTTTGAGTAGGAGAGCCGTATGGCGGTCAATCTGAAAAATGTCAGGATCGTGAACTGTGGTACTGGAATCAGCGCACCTGCGGATGCTCCAATTACAGCTGATGGGCTCAATATTGAAGGATGCGAGCGTGCCATCGACCTTCGTGATCCACCATCGCTCATGCAACAGTTGGGACTAGCTGAAGGAACTCCTCCCAAAGACCTTCTCGCAGTATTGGAAGCCATAAACAAACCGGACTTGAGTCAAGATGATGTCATTCGAGAAGTGAGCTCATCGAAACTCCGTAGTTGGCTGGGAGTAGGTTCCGATATCACAACTGTCTCTGCTGGCATCTTCCAGTTGTACCAAAGCGGTCTAGTGCAGAGTGTTTTGACCTTACTGCCGAAATAAAACATAACCAAGAGGTCAACCGGACGCCAAAAGCGTACCGTTTTTGGTTCCCTCCGCTGCGCTCCGGCGCTGGTTACTATCAGCGTTAACTTGAGCCAGAATCAGTGACAAGAGACAAGCGAGAATAAGCATTATATGAATTACATCTTTCTCGATACATGTGTTTTGCTGGATGTTTCTACGAAAAGAAGTGATCTCCCTCTAGTGTCTGCACTAGAGGAGCTTGTGAGTTCGAACAGCGTAAAATTAGTCTTGGCTGACCTGGTTATTGAGGAGTATGAGCGAAATAAGGAGAGTGTGGCGAAGAAAACTGCACAACGACTGTCTCAAGAGTTTAAGCAGGTCAAGGCTGTGGTAAATGAGTTTGCTGGTGAAAAGCAAGGAGCGACCATAGACGTTTTAAATGATATCAATGCAAGACTGCCCCTTTTAACCGAGGCAAATTACGCAACTATCTATAGAGTTGAAAGACTAATTGAATCGGCAGTGGTAACTCCAGTTAGTGAGCGTTCAAAAATCGCTGCCGTTCAACGAGGACTAGAAAAAAGAGCACCGTTTCATATAAGCAAAAACTCTGTTGCAGATGCTGTCATCATTGAGCAGTTTTTCGAGTTTATGAGTAGCCTAAATCGTAGCTGTGATACTTGCATTTTTGTTACCCATAACCATAACGACTTTTCCTCGAAAGATCATCGAAAACCGCATTCGGATTTTGACGAGATATTTTCATTTTCGAACTCTTTCTATTTCAATAATCTAGCTCCAGCTATTGACCACATTGATCCTGATTTGCTTGCTGAAGTCGAGTTTGAACATGATTTTTCAGAAGAAACCAGAGGGTTGAGAGAAATATTAGACTCCATGGATGAGCTGGTCGATAAGGTTTGGTACAACCGTCATCAAAACCGTATATGGCTCATCGAAAACGGTGAAATTGAAATCGTAGCTGAAGGAACTGAGCGCTATGGCTCAGATGTAATTCATGAGCATATCCTCCAAGGTGCTATTAAATCAGCTGAACGCATTGAAGAGACGTATGAAGATACAGGCCCATGGAGTGACTTTGAGTGGGGAATGATCAACGGGAAGTTATCAGCGCTGCGTTGGGTTCTAGGTGACGAATGGGATATGTTGGACACCTAAGTTAACAAGTAAGCGTTCATTCCAAGACGTAGTTGACCTACTTCACGTCCCGGAGAGGTCTCAATAACTCCGGCGAGACCTTGTACTGCTTCCTGCCATCC